>DATNDF010000371.1 GCA_035607015.1 Candidatus Angelobacter sp.
GGAAGCGGTGCATCCCTTTGAAAAACTTCAGGTTCTCGATGCACTCGCGTTTGAACGCGCGATACGTGCATCCGGCGTCACTGATCTGTTCACCCGACAGTTTGTTCCTCACCCAGTTGGCGATGCGCGACGACGCAATGCGTACGAAGCCGTCGCCCTTGCCGCGCGTTTCGATGCGTGTGCCGCAGACGCAATCGAATTGCTGGAGCGCGTCGAGAAACTTCGGCAGGTCGCGCGGGTCGTTCTGCAAATCGGCATCCAAGGTGACGAGGTATTTGCCGCGCGCCGCCTTGAGTCCGGCCCAGCTCGCCGCCGACTCGCCGCAGTTGAACGCGAATCGCTGAACGTGGAGTCGCGGATCGCCCGCCGCGAGTTCCTTCAGGATTTCCCAGGATTTGTCCTGACTGCAATCGTCGGTGATGACGACCTCGTAAGGCAGCTTGAGCGGATCCACCGCATCGTGGACAGCCTTGAGCAACGCACGCAAATTCCCCTCTTCGTTATAGCAGGGAATGACGAGGCTGAGTGCGGGGAGATCAGTGTTCATCAATTCCACAATTCTCGCAGCATTACAGCGAGCTATTTCGTCTCGTAAAATTCGACGACCGCATCACACACACGATCCGCATCGGTCAACGCCATCTCGCCGTGAATCGGCAGTGACAGGATTTCCTTCACGATCTGCTCGGTCCTCGGTAGTCGGGGAATGTCGCGGAACTTGCTCATCACCGCCGGTTGCTGATGGTTCGGTACCGGGTAATGAATACCGGTCTCGATGCCGCGCTCTTTCAAAAACTTTTGCAGCTCGTCGCGGCGCTGCACACGGACGACGTACATGTGATAGACCGCGCGCGCCCAGGGCCTTTCCGGCGGCGTAACGGCAATACCTTTCAATCGCTCGTTGTAGCGCGTGGCAATGGCGCGGCGCTGATCGTTGAACCGGTCGAGATGCTTCAGCATCACGCGGCCAATCGCACCCTGGATCTCGTTGAAGCGGACGTTGAACCCGGCGAATTCGTGGTGGTATTTGTCCTTGCGCCCGTGGTTTCGCAACATGCGGATCTTTTCGGCCAATGCGTCGTCGTTCGTCACGAGACAGCCGCCATCACCGAGCACGGTGAGGTTTTTCGACGGAAAAAATGAGAACGCGCCGAAGTGACCCATCGAGCCGACCACCCTGCCGTTGTATTTTGCGCCTTGCGCCTGCGCGCAGTCTTCCAGCACCCAGAATTCATATTTCGCGCCGATGGCCAGCACACGATCGAGGTTCACCGGATGGCCGTAAAGATGGACCGGAATGATACCGACCGTGCGTGGCGTGACGAGCGATTCGATCTGCTCCACGTCCATGCAACAGGTGTCGTCGATGTCGATGAAGACCGGCTTCACTCCGCAATGGATCAGCGGTTCCATGGTGGGAAACGCGGTGTGCGACGGCACGATGACTTCATCGCCGGGCTTCAATCCCTGCGCGAGGTGGAGCAGATAGACGATCATCGTCCACGACGAGCCGAGGATGGCGTGTTTGGCGCCGGTGTAGGCGGCGAGTTCGCTTTCAAACGCCTGGCATTCCCTGCCGAGGATATATTGGCCGGAACGCAGCGCGCGCAACGCGGCCTCTTCGACCTCTGGATTCAGAAAGCATTTGGAGAGGGGAATTTTTTGCATAATTTCTAACCCGCTCGGCGCTCGAACCGCGGAAGGAGAAAAGCTCAGCGGGCTTCGCCGACAAGCATGGTTTTCATTTTAACTCCACGGTTCGCCCTGCTGTTACCGACTCCGTCGCTGCTTCCAGCACGCGCACGCAATCGTAGCCGGCCCAACCGTCGGCCCGGGGCGATTTGCGCGTCTCGACCGCCTCGACGAAGGTGCGCAGTTCGGCCCGCAGCGGCTCCTCGGGCGCGCATTCGACCTGATGGAAGGCACCCTCCTCGGCCTTGAAGTCGCCGCCGCTGCGGACGTGTTTGTTGGCGAAGGTTTTTATTTTGTATTGTGATACGTTGTAGTCGCACACTGCGGTCATTTCACTGCCCACAACGGTCACTTCGCGGAATTTGCCCGGCAAAAAATAATTCGTCTCGATCACCGCCCAGGTGGCGCCGCGCGGCGTGTCGTATTCCAGTGATATGAGCGAGGCGTCATCGAAGCCGGGCCCGCGGCCGAGGAAATCCTTCATCGTTGCAGTCACGCGCGTCGGCGTGCGGTCGAGAAAGTAATTGAACAGATCCACGAAATGGATGGCGTCGGCAAAGGTCACACCACTGTCGTTGCGCGGGCGCTTGAAGCCGCTGAAATTGCTTCGCAGCATGTTCACGCGACCGAACCGTCCCGCCTGAAGCGCCGTGTGCAACCATTCCGACGCGGTGTCGAAGCGAAAGATGTGGCCGACCTGAAGGATGCGCTGATGCCTGGCGGCAAGGTCTGCGAGTTGTTTCGCTTCGGATGAAACCAAAGTGATGGGTTTCTCGACAAATACATCCTTGCCGGCCTCCAGGAAGGCGCGACACAAATTGAAATGGGTTTGAGCCGGCGTCACCACGACCGCGGCATCGACCCGGGCCGCGAAATCGCCCGGCCGCTCGGCCAGGTGCGATTCAGGAACGCCGAGTTTGCGCGCGTGATCCAGTTGTTTCGGCTGCACGTCGGACACGAACAATTCCACGGGTAGCGATTGCAAAACGCGCAGATGGTTGACACCCCAGCGGCCCACTCCCAGCAACAGAATCTTCTTCATCGAATTGAAAAGATGCAAACCCGGCACGGCCGCAGCAAAGGAACGAGTCCCACCGGGCCGGCATTCGTAATGCCGTCTGTTTACTCACCAAAAACCGCGGGTTGCGCAAGTGAAAATCAGCTTCGCCCGCATCGCGGCCTTTTAGCGAAAGAGGCGGCAACGGTCAGCGGTTCGAGAACAGTTCCCATTGCCCGACGTGCGTGATGATCCGAAGTGGTTTCTCGCGCAGCGATTCCCGGACTCGCGCAAGGGTTCCCGAGAATCCGACCACCAGGACACGACGGTCACCGGCCAGCAATCGTATCAACGCAGATTCATCAGGCAAGAGCAGGACGCCAAAACGCTCGCGGTTGCCGGGAAACTCGAAGGGCACCTGGTCAAGAGGCATGCCGCCAAAATACGGGCGGTTCGCCGCCGAGATGACCGACTGCGCGTAGAACGGCAGTCCTTGGGGCAACCGGCCCCAGCAAACGATTTGATCGCCGGACTGAAATTGTTCGCGTAACGCAGCGCCCAGGGGTTTGAGCGTCTGGTTGCTCTTGAAGCTGGTTTCATACGACGGCATTCGGGCAGCGGTTGCCAGCAGCGCCAGCACCGAAAGCCCGGCAGTCACATACGCGCAAGCTGTCCGATCGAAACGGCGCCCCAACCACAGACCAAATAAAGCGAACACAGCGGCAGCCGTTGTCTGCAAATACATCCATGACGCCGGCCCAACATGGTAGGCCGCCATCATGCCGAAAGGAACGCAGGCGAGCAGCAGCAGCGGACTGACCAGACAAAGCCGCCACGCCCACTTCGGGGCTCCGGCAACATCCGTCGCCGGGTCGCCGTTGATAAAGCGAAACGCGATCAAGGCACTGAGGGCCGGAAAGATCGGCAGAATGTAAGGAGCGAGTTTTGCCCGTGTCAGCGAAAACACGGCAAACGTAAACAGCGTCCAGACGCACAACACCAGCCACATCTCCTTTTGATGGATGTTCAAAGCACGCCAGTGCGCCCGCCGCCACAACCAGCCGAGCAGCCAGGTCCAGGGGAGAAGTCCGACGCCGAGAACGCCAAAAAAGTAAAACGGTGAGCCATACCGGTTCTTGATGGTGGTGCCCAACGCGTGTCCCACGGCCTGGCCGTATACCATGTAATCCAACGCCCTTGGAACGAGGTGAACGACGGCACAAAACCACGGCGCGACAAACAACAGAAACAGCGCGAAACCCGCGAGTGATCCCACGACCATTGTCTTCCGGCGGCGACATTCGCGGCGGCGGTGAGTCAGCAGCGTCGCCAGACAAACCAGCGGGACGACAAAGGCAACAGGGCCTTTGGTCAAAAATCCGCATGCCATCGCCATCCATCCCGCCAGATGCCATGCGAGGAACCGCTTCGAATGATTCGGGTTGGCTTCGGCGGCATCATCCAGGCTCCGCCAGCTTCGCCAAAAAAAATAGACCGCCCACGCGATGAACTGCGTAAGCAGCATGTCCGTGGTCAACATGCGGGCCATCGCGAAGTAGAGCAGCGAACTTTGGAGAATGATCGCGCTCCAAAGGCCGGCCTGTCTTCCGCCAAGGGCGCGGCCAAAAAGATAACTCGCGCCAACGCCACTTAATCCCGCCAGCGCAAGGGGCAGGCGCACCGCCCACTCGTTTTGACCGAACAATGACATCGAAACCGCCACCGCCCAATAGGTGAGCGGCGGTTTGTCAAGGTGCGGGGCATACCAGAAGTGCGGGACGATCCAATCGCCGGTCTCGATCATTTCGCGGGCGATCTCGGCGTAGCGGCCTTCGTCGGGCTCGTTGAGGGAACGGCTGCCGAGCAAACAAAAGAATGTGAACAGCGTGAGCGCGAGCAGCCACCACGGTCGGCGCAACGGTCCCGCGTTCAAGGTCATCATGGATTGTTTAGTGGCCGCGAGACCAGGCTGCAAGCCGGGACTGGTGGCGCTCGATCCGCGCTGGAAAAAGCGCCCTGTCAACGGTGGGCCTGTTACGACTTTGCCTCCACCTAGGAACCCTCATGGCGCGCTGAATTCGCCCCGCTGGACTGCGTGGAATGCGCCCAGATCCCCGCACGCTTCTCCTTCGCCTCATCTTCGAGCTGACGTAGTTTGTCGAATTTGTCTCTGGCCTTGCCGCCGTGCGGGAGACTGATGGAAACGCCTTTCGGCCGCGCCAATCCTCTGCTTACCAGAATCTCGCCGAGATCCTTCCCGCCGATCTCCACCATTCCGTAGCATCGGCGGTCCTTGCTCCGCCCGGCGGCGGTCGCCCACCGCGTCCAGACAACGAACGGTCCGCGCAGAACCTCGCGGACAGCCTTATCCGCTTCCACACCGGCCTTCATCGTCTCCTCGATCGTGGCCCCGAAGTATTCGCTTTGCTCGCGCGTGCGTTCGGGGTAGCGAAGGTTCGTCTCCGGCGCGTCAACGAAATAAAGCCGTAGAATGAATTCGTTCGTGCCCGATCTGACCCTGAAACTGTCGCCGTCGTTGTACCGTCCGGCAACGTAGCTGCAATCGGCGAGTTTGACCCATTCCCTTTTCTCCGATGCGACGCCACTCAATGCGAGTTGCGTCCACAGAAGTGCGCCGATCAATTTCAGAGCGTGAAAACGGCAAAACATGGCGATTTGATCACAAAATCGGGGCGGTTTCACTCGCCGGTGCAAACACGGGCACACCTTCGCAGAGGCGGATGTGAACCGCAAGTGCGGAAGACGAAGCGGCCGTTCAGTCGTGGAAATCTTTGCTTTTCCGCCGCCGCGCCCGCCACTATTTTCAACGAGCGGAAATGAAGACGCTGTTCCAGATGCCGCGCTTGCTCGTTTCATGCGCGGTTTTGTTCGCCACTGCAACCACCGGGTGTTCGACTTTCAACCGTGATTGGAAGAAAGCGGCGCCCCTTCACCCCGCGGGCGACATCGTCGGGCGATGGGAGGGATCGTGGCTGAGCGACGCGGACGGACACCACGGCAGGTTGCGTTGCGTAATCACCGGGCTTGGGAACGGGCGATATCGCGCTCACTACAAGGCGACCTACTGGAAAATCCTCCGCTTCAGCTACGCAGTCGAGATGAGAGTGGAAGAACATTCCGGCGACATGCTCGAGATGCGCGGTAAAACTGACCTCGGTTGGTGGGGCGGCGGTGTTTATCAATACGAGGGCCAGATCAGCTCGACGAATTTCGTCTGCAGTTATCGCTCGAAATACGACCACGGCAAATTTCGGATGGAACGACCACGCCCGCGCGCCCATTGAGCTTGAGCCGCTACTCCGGCAACGGTTTGCCCCTGGTTTCCGGCGCGAACCAGATGAGCACGAGGCCGAGCAGATAAATCAGCGTGATGACCGCTCCCGCTTTGGCGTAGCTACGATCATAGTGCGCCACAAGCTGCCCTTGGGTCAGCGCTCCGATCGCGGCCAGCACCCGGCCCGAATTGTAGCTTACCCCCTGCCCTGTTGCGCGGACGCGCGTGGGAAACAGCTCTGGCAGGTACAGTGGAAACCATCCGTAAAACGCGGCGGTCACGCCTCCAACCAAAAAAACCATCACCAAAAACAGCGCCCCATATTCGTCCACGGCACGAAACAGGAACCCGCACAACAGCAGCGACGAGAGACACAGACAAAAATAAGCCGGGCGTCGTCCGATTCCGCCTCCGAACATACCGCCCAGCAAGCATCCCGCCACTGCGCCCAGTCCCGATAAGATTTGAGTGTTGGCCTTGGCCTGCGGCATCGTCCCGCCCGTCAACTGATCCGCCCACAACGGCAGCCATTGCACCGAACCCCACGTGCCGATCAAAGCTATCGAAGCAAAAGCAATTGCCAGGAGCGTATTTTTGAGCAGCGCCGCGCTGAAAATGTCCTTCACAGGTTTGGCGACGCTCCGCGTCACGGACTTCTTCCATCGCTCCGATTCGGGCACGAACAACTGGATGACCAGCGCCAGCACCGCGGGAACCGCCCCTGCCACCATCACCCATCGCCAGGATGTCTGTGTGACCTTAAAGAAAAGCCCCACCACGGCGATCAGCGCAAACCCGACGTTCGCCGCCGCCCCGATGACGCCAGCGAGCAACGGCCGCTTCTCCTCAGGCCATGCCTCCATGACCAACGCCACACCCAGCGACCATTCGCCTCCCATGCCGAAAGCCGCAATGAACCGCAGCGCGCCGAGGTGCCACGGGGCTTGCGCGAAATAGCACAGGCCGGTGAATATGGAGTAGGTCAGGACGCTCAACATCATTGCGCGAACACGTCCCAGCCGGTCCCCGAGCCACCCAAAACTCAGCCCGCCGCAGGCGGCGCCGACCAGAAATAGCGCCGTGATCCGGCCCATCCAAAGCGCAACAAACTCGTCGCCGATTCCAGCGCCATGCATCATGTCCAGAAGCGCAGGCCGGGCAACGAGCGGAAAGACGCCCATTTCCAGACCATCGAACATCCAGCCGAGGAAGGCTGCGACCAGGACCAGCCATGGACCTTTGGTGTCGCGGTTCGATTCGGTCATGTGACGATTGGAGCGGTGGAAATCACTCGTGATCCCGCAGGGCCAACTGGCGGCCGTGCGCCTCCGCATGTCGCCAATGCTCCTCGGCTGCCGCCTGCGGGCTGTTGAACGGCTTCCCGCCCATTTCGACGTACACCTTCTCCACCTGCGACGCCAGGCCGTCGCCAACGTAACGCGCAATGCGCTGGTTCTTTTTCAAAACACCCTTGATGGTCTCGACAGCCGCTCTTACTTCGCCGGGTTTTTTGCGCGCATATTTCTTCACCTCTTTGCGCAAGGACTCGAAGTAAGCCAATTGGTCGTCCAACACCTCGGCGGCGCCCATGGGTCCGTGCCCGGGACAAATGATTCTCGCACCCAGTTTCTTCGCGGCCTCCAGCGTTTTGATCCATTCGCCGGTGTCGCCGTCGGCGACGTAATTGTAGGGACCGTTCACACATGCGTCGCCGGTGAACAGAATTTTTTCCCCTGGCAGCCAGGCAAACCCGTCGCCGTGCGTATGCGCCACGCCAAAGTAATGCAGCTCGACCCGGTGCCTGCCGTCGTCGAAAATCATTTCCTTCGGGAAGAGCAACGTGGGCGGTTTCAGACGGGTCCCGGCGACATCGGGCCGGCCTTTGGCGGTGTCCTCCCAGCGGCCCGGTTTGCCGCCGTAGTAACCCGTCTCGTATTTCTTCATTTCATCGACGACACCCGTGTTCGCGACCGGCACGGCACCGATATCCACCCATATCTGGTTTCCATACGAGTGATCGCCGTGATGATGTGTGTCGAAGGCAAATCGGATCGGCTTGTCCGTGATGGCCTTGATCTTCGGAATAATCTCCTTCGCGCCCGAAGGGAAATTGGCGTCAATGACGAGCACATAGTCTTCGAAGATAATCCAGCCATTGTTACAATGGCCGTGCCCTTTGATGTCGCCCTCGTGGAAATAAACTCCGGGGGCGATTTGTTCGGCCTTGTTCACTGCGGCGCGGCCGGATAACGCCGAGACGAAGAGGGCGGCCACAACGAGCCGCAGGCGAAACGAAGCGGGAGGTTTCATGGCCGCGATGGTCGTGAAAACCGTTGCGGCAGTCAAACGGTAAAGGCCGTTGCCATGGTCCGGAGCCGCCGTTCGCCGTCACCGGCACCGCCTGTTTGCAAATCCAACCGCTCTCAAACGCGCGATCGCACATGCGCCGCCCGGGCCGCCGGAAGACGGATGGTGAACACCGAACCCCGGCCCGGTTCACTGGACACCTCCACAGTTCCACCGTGCGCCTGGACGACCGCCCGAACGAGGCTCAATCCGAGACCGAGTCCTTTTTCGTTGCGGCTTTTGTCGCCGCGATAGAGCCGGTCCCAGACCTTGTCCTTTTCTTCCGGTGGAATTCCCAAGCCGGTATCGGAAACCGTGATCAACACGGCATCACCTCCCTGTTCCGCCGCCAGAGTGACCTTGCCCCCGGGCCGGTTGTATTTGATGGCATTGTCCAGAAGGTTGGCGAGCGCCTGTTCGATACGTGTGCGATCGATCCGCGCGACCAGTTCCTTCGGCAGGTTCGCCTCGAGCGTCACCCCTTTTTCCTCCGCGACGACCTGGTAAAGGTCCATCACAACGGCGATCAATTCGGACAGATTGAACGGCGCGATCTCCAGTTTCATCGTTCCCGTTTCCGCTTCGGAAATGTCCATCAACGCCTTGAGCATGGTGAGCACGCGCTCGGATTCCTCCATCGTGTCTCCCAGAGCGTCGCGCAACGCCTCCGGGTTTCCACCCGACTGCAACGCCACCTCCGCCGTGCCGCGCAACCGCGCCATCGGCGTGCGCAAATCGTGGGCAACGTTGTCCAGCGCCTCGCGCATTCCGCGGATCAGCATTTGATTCTTCTCCAGCATCCGGTTGAAAAGCTTTACAAGTTCGTCCAGTTCATCATTGGTCTGCCGGGCCGGGACCCGCGCGTCCATCCGGCCCGTTTCAATGATCGACCGCACCGTCACGATCAGGTGCCGGATTGGCTGGAGCGCCCGGTGCGTCAGAAACGCGCCACCGCCGTATCCCAGCACAATCACGGCGATCATCCCCACGCCGAACAGAAAGCGAAAGCGGACGAGCAACGCCTCGGAGTCGTCAATACTTTTGCCGACCTGCAGCAGGCGCCCGTCGCTCAATGGCGCAGAGGCAAACATCCACACGTGCTCGTTGTTTCTCCCGGTCAGCGAAAACCAGGGGCGGGTCTCCTCGATGCTTCTTACTTCAAGCCTCTTCAGATCGAAGTCCCGCCATTCTGCGGGGACGCTGACGAAGACCACGTTGTTTCCAATGCCAACCACGCGGACAAAGAAGGCGTTCCGGTCCGGGCCGCGGCCGTTCACGAAGTTTTCACTCAAGCCGGCCAGTCCGCCGTTTTCGTACCACGCGCGGTACTCCTCCAACTTGGCCCGAATCACCTCCTTCTCCTTTTGCTGGATGGACGAGGCAAGGACGAAGTAGGCGAGCAGGAAAAGCGCGAAGCAGCCGAAGATAAAGGAAGCCGTGTACCACAGGTTCAACCGGAAGCTGAAGCCGCGGCCCGAACGTTCAATCGGCTTTGAGGGCATACCCAACACCGCGCAACGTGTGGATCACCTTTTTCTCGAAGTCACGGTCAATCTTGTTGCGCAGGCGGCAGACGACCACGTCCACGACGTTGGTCTGCGGGTCGAAGCTGTAGTCCCAGACGTGTTCGAGAATCAACGCCTTTGAGACAACCTTGCCCGCGTTGCGCATCAGATATTCCAACAGCGAAAACTCGCGCGCCTGCAGATCAATACTACGGTCGCCGCGCCGGACCTCGCGGGTGATCAGATTCATCGTCACATCGCCGGCCGCAAGCGTGGTCGGCTCCGTCTCGCGCGTGGCGCGCCGGATCAACGCCTGCACGCGGGCCAGCAGTTCACTGAAGGCAAACGGTTTCACAAGGTAGTCGTCCCCTCCGCTTTGCAGCCCCTTGATCCGGTCGTCCACGGAGGCGCGCGCGCTCAGAATGAGGACCGGCAGGTTCACTTTGCGGTTGCGCAGCTCCTGGACGAGGCTCAAGCCGTCCAGCTTCGGAAGCATGATGTCCACCACCGCCGCGTCGTAGGGCGTGCTCGTCGCCAGAATCAGGCCCTCTTCACCATCGGCCGCGTGGTCAGCAGCGAAGCCGCTCTGTTTCAGCCCCTTGATGACGAATGAGGCAATTTTTTTGTCGTCCTCGACCACCAATATGCGCATGTGGCAGCTTTCCAGACCGGCGTTCGTTGGTTTGCGGACAAATTCGGCTTCAAAGCGACCGGTTTCATTCATTGTGCCACGAGGAATTTCGACGGCAAAAAGAAAACGCCTCCCCGGCGCGCACCCGGGGAGGCTTCGAAACCCCTTATTTTGACTTGCCCTCGTCCACTACGATGTAGTCGCTGCCGCCATGGCTCCAGATTCGCACGAGCACCTGCTTGGTTTTGACGTGCTTGCTTACCTCAACCGCTTCGGCCGCATTGGTCACCGGTTTATGGTCGATCTCCTGGATCACGTCGCCGGGGCGTAAACCGGCGTCGTAGGACGCGGAATCCGGGTCCACGTCCGTGATCAGCGCACCTTTCACCCGGTCCGGAATGTTGAACTGGCTGCGCGCCGTTGAGTCGATATCGCCCACCGTCACCCCGTCGAGCGCGTCGCTGTCATTCTGACCTCGCTCGCTGTTGGCCGAGGCCAGTTTCTGTTCCGGCATCTCTTTGAGTGTCACGGTGAACGTCTTTTCTTTTCCATCGCGGAGGACTTTCAAGGACACTTTGTCGCCGGGTGACAGGCGACCTACCATCAATTGCAGGTTGCGCCGGTCTTTGACGGGCGTCCCATTCAACTCGGTAATGATGTCGCCGTTTTTCAGGCCTGCTTCCGCTGCGGCGCTCTTTTCCTCCACTTGAGTGATCAACGCACCGTTCGCGCTTTCCGGAGCGTCAAATTGCCTGGCCAATTCCGGTGTCATATCCTTGATGACCACACCGAGGAAACCGCGCTCGATTTTGCCCTTTTCGATGAGCTGGTCCATGACACTGCGCGCCAGATTTGCCGGAATCGCAAAGCCCACGCCTTGATTGCCGCCGCTCCGGCTCAAAATGGCCGTGTTGATTCCAATGAGCCGGCCTTCCGCATCCACCAGCGCCCCGCCCGAGTTTCCCGGATTGATCGCGGCGTCCGTCTGGATGAAGTCCTCGTAATCCTCAATGCCCATGCCACCGCGACCCGTCGCGCTTACGATTCCCATGGTCACAGTCTGACCGATTCCAAACGGATTGCCCAGTGCCAGCACGACGTCACCCACCTCGAGTTTGTCGCTGTCCGCAAACGTGATGAAAGGGAGGTCCTTTGCCTCGATTTTAAGTATGGCGATATCCGTCCTGGGATCGCGACCGACCACTTTGGCGGTGTATTTCTTTTTGTCCTTCTCGCGCGCGACCTTCACTTCGTCTGCGCCGTCCACCACGTGGTTGTTCGTCAGAATGTACCCATCCTTCGTGACGATCACGCCCGAGCCAAGACTGCGCTCTTTGAAAGTACGCGGCTGTCGGCGCCCTCCGTTGTCGTCGAATGGCGAACCGAAAAACCGCCGGAAGAATGGATCGTCAAAGAACGGCGTGACTTCCGGCATCGGATTTCTCACCGTCTTTGTCGTGAATACATTGACGACCGCTGGCGCAACCTTTTTCACGACCGGCGAAAAGCTGGTTGCCATCCTTGCCTGTCGCTCCAGCGGCGCATCGTTCACGGCGACGGAAACCGTCGGCCGCTTGCTGTCAGACCGTTCAAACCGTCCGCTGGCCGCAAACCAGCCGACCGCGCCCACCGCCGCGAGCAATGCGATGATCAAACTCTTTTTCATTGTGATTCTCATATACCGGCCTTTCTAAAGATGGCGTTATGAGCGCGCGTCGTTCCGCTGTCTCGCGGAACGCGTCCCGCCGTCGCCGAACCTTCGATTCTCGATCTTGTTGCCATTTCTGTTCACTTCGTTTCGGAAAGGATCAGGGGAACCTTTCCATGCACGCTCAAGATGCCCCAGGCGGTTTGCGCCGACCTTTCCCGAACATTACAAGTTTTTAATGACCGGCCCTCGGGCGCGAAACAACCCGGCTGGCGTTTGGCGTAAACGGGCGGGTTTTGAAAACCGTGGAGCGCGAGGTCGCACCGGCCGCCTGATGACGACCGTGATTCCGGTCGTACTCCGTCACTTCGCGGCGCCGGGGCCGTCCTCCAGAAATGCGAGCAAATCGCGGATGTCGTCCCGGTTCAGGGCGTTCAGCAGGTGCTCCGGCATGAGCGAAGCGGATTGCGGAGTGATCGAACGGATGCGGGCGCGCGGCAGGCGATGGACCTGTTCCCGGTCGGCCAGCATGACGAAGTCGTCGTTCTGCTCGGTGACGAAACCGGTCAACCGAGTCGAATCCTTTAATTCAATTTCAACCGCCTTGAAGCGGTCGGCCACCTGCCTGGACGGATAGACGATGGCATCCGCGAGCTCCACGCGTGTCAATCGCCTGGTCACACCTGACAGGTCCGGGCCAAAGAGCCGTCCCTCCCGGCCGGGCGTCACGCCGCCGCCATGGCAGGTGTTGCATTGAAGCTGCTCGTACACTCGCGCGCCGCGAACGGCCCGACCGCCTTTCGATTCCGCGCTCATAATGAAACTGCGAATTTCATCGTCGCTTTGCTCCTTCGTTGAGGCTGGGGCCGCGGGTTGAAATGGTTTTTTGAAACGCTGTTCATACCAGCGGGTCCAGAAGCCAACGGTTGCCGTCCGCGTGGACTCTTCCAGTCGCTCACCCGGTTCGGGCCCCGGTTTGAATCCCGGCCTTGTCTGTCCGCTCAAAGTGTTGAGCGCCGTGTCCATCGCATAATAAAGCGAGCGCCGTTCTGCGAGCCGGCTGACCAACACGTTCGCCAGTGGTTCGTCCAGTTCAGGCTTGAACTGGATCAGCGCCTCGGCGCAGGCGCGGGCAACCTCGGTTTCTTCATGCCGTAGTCCCCGTAATATCAGCGGCAGATTGGGAGCCTCCACCGGCCACGACGCGAGGCTTCGCAGGATTGCCGCGCGCAATTGCGGTTCGTTCGAACGCTCATATTCTCCGCGCAGAAACGCGCTTACGCTTTTGTCCGGCGCATTTTTCAGGGCGGCGACGATTTTCGTCCTGGCTTCGGCCTTTCTGTGCCACGGTAGAGGTCCAGTAACTTTTCCTCCGGTTTCGGTGACCGCGCGATCAGGTCGATCATCACACTCCCCAGCAGACTGCCGAGATCCACCTGCGCCGCGCCGTTGAGCAGGGCGTTCGCGTGATTCCTGGCAAAATCCCCCAAAACCGTCTGGAGAAAAAGCGGAAACTCGACGCCCTTCCCGCCGAACTGCGCGAACCAGCCCTGTTGCGTCCCGAGCATCCAGCGCAAAAGCCGGCCTTCCTCGCCGGGGGTCCAGCCCGCCGGGAGTTTTGAAACCGCCTGCGCGATGTGAAACTGCGTCACTTCATCGCGTTCCGTTTCAAGCAATGTGAGAAGCTTCGGAAAACCTTGCGAAATCTGATACTCGCCCAGAAGACGCACCTGTTCCCGGCGGATGTCGGGGTCCGCGTCGGGAAAGCTTCCCAGCAAATATTCAGTGATTGTCGATT
>DATNDF010000372.1 GCA_035607015.1 Candidatus Angelobacter sp.
CGTGCTGAACGGTGGGGGCGCGCTGAATGATTTTGGCTGTTACGGCGCGGACCTGGCGACGTGGTTCATGGACGGTCAACGGCCCGTGTCCGTGTTTGCCACGACACAGCATATCAAGCCGGACGTTTATCCGAAGGTCGAGGATGAGGCGACCATCGTGATCACCTATCCGAAAGCGCAGGCCATACTACAGGCATCCTGGAACTGGCCTTTCGACCGCAAGGATATGGAAATCTATGGTCGCACGGGTTACGTGCTCGTGCCGCGCTCGAACCTGTTACGCGTGCGATTCGCCGACAAAAACCAGGAGACCGAAATCACGCCGCCAGCGATGTCGGGTCCGGATGCCGATCCAATTTCCTACCTTGCGGCAGTGGCGCGGAAGGAAATCACGCCGTCGGGACTGTCTTCACTTTCAGTCAACATGACGGTGGTGGAGATTCTTGACGCCGCCCATGAGTCTGCGCGGACGGGAAAGCGGATTCATTTCAAGCCAAAGTAAGGCTTGGGGAACGCACGCGACCCGCGTGCCACCGCGAATGGGCTCGCCGGAGTCTCGCCCCACCGCATCTGTGTGAATCTGTGCTCATCCGTGGCCAAGTTCTCCGCGTGTTTGTGGTGCAATTAATCTCCGCTCCGATTATTTTCACAGGTCAGAGTTTTTCGGGCTCGTTCAACAATGCGGCCACGCGCGCCAGCAGACGACCCGCCGCGCCGCCGTCGAGAACCCGGTGATCGAAGCTGAGCGTCAGGTTCGCCTCGGTCACTGGAACAAACTGGCCCCGGCCTTCGTCCCAACTCGGCACGCGCCGTCCGGCGCCCATCCCCAACACGAGGGTTTGTTCCGGCAATGGAATGGGGGTCGCCCAGGTGAGCCCGAACGTGCCGAAGTTCGTCACCGTGGCAATGGATCCGCCCGTCGCATCGGCCGGCAAACGCCGTTGCCGCCCCAGTTCCACCAATTCATTGTAGCGGTCCACCATTTCTTTGAGCGGCTGTTTGTCCGCGTGGCGGATCACCGGCACGAGAACGCCATCCTCCACTTCGATGGCGAAGCCGACATCAATCGCCGACGGATGAACGATCTTGTTTCCCACCAGCCGGCCGGCCGGTGCGCTGTTCTCCGACAACGCCACCGCGAGCGCGCGCAAGGCATACAGCGCTGGACCGGGCTTGGGATCGCTGCCCTTGCGATGAGCGAGCATGGGCTCCAGGCAGACCGGCAATGCGACGGTTGCCAGAGGCCGGGTCCAGCTCCGGCGCATCGCGTCGGCCACGGCGACGCGCATGGTCGATGCCGGACTTAACTTGTGCCGCTCGAGATTGGCGAGGAATTTTTCGAAGTCCTGAATCGTCACGCGCCCGGCCGCGCCGCTCCCGGCGATGCCCGCCAGGTCCGCCGCGTGCAGCCCCAGCTCGGTCATTCGTGCCTTCATGCGCGCCGACATGTAGCTGGCTCCCGCGGCGTGCGCCGGCACGGGAAGTCCGCGCACGGTCGGTTCAACCTGCTGCCGCTTCCCGTCTCCCAAAATTTTGTCGTCGGCGGCCGCGGTGTTTCCGGTTTTCAGCCCGGCCTGAGAAGTCATCCCTCCGCCGAGCCGTGCCGCGTCTTCAGTGCTGGCTTCCAGATAGCCGAGCACGGCGCTGACGGGATAGCTCTCGCCGGTTTTCACCAGCAGTTTTTCCACGCGTCCCGCGCATGGCGAGGTCACGTTCATCGTCGCCTTGTTGGTCTCGACCTCGATGACGTCCTGATCCGCGTTGACCTTTTCGCCGACCTTGACCAACAGGTTGATGACCGTCGCCTCGGCTATCGATTCGCCGAGCTGCGGCATGATGATGGGCACTTGTGGCATACGCTTACATTCGAAGAAGGTTTCGCACGCTGGCGGCAATGCTGCGGGCGGTCGGGCGATGGGCGGCCCAGAGATTGGGATGGTAGGGCACGGGCGTGTCCTTTGCGTTGAGCCGCTGCGGCGGAGCATCCAGCAAATCAAACCCTTCGCCGGCCACCCGCGCGATGACCTCCGCGGTGACGCCACCCCAGGGCCACGCTTCTCCAACGCACAGCAACCGGCCCGTCCGCGCCACGGACGCCATGACCGTATCAGTGTCGAGCGGTTTCACCGAGCGCAGGTCAACGACTTCAATTTCCGTGCCTTCACCGGCCAGTTCCTCCGCAACCGCCAGCGCCTCGTGAACCATCGCGCTGTAAGCCACAATGGTCAGATCGCGCCCAACGCGGGCAATGCGGGCTTTGCCGGTCGGCACGGCGGCGGCAGGCAGTTTTTCCGCCTTCAGATGGTAATACAGATACTTGTGTTCGCAGAAAATCACCGGGTCATCGAGGGCAACGGCCTCGAGCAACATGCTGTAGGCATCCTCCACCGTGGCCGGCGTCATAACCACCAGGCCGGGATAGTGCGCATAAATGGCTTCCATCCTCTGACTGTGAAACGGCCCGCTCCCCGAGGTGCCGCCGCACGGCAGCCGGATCGTGATCGGGCATGGAACCCTGGTGCGCCAGTAAAGCGTCGCCGCCTGGTTGATGATCTGGTTGAAACCGACCGAGGAAAAATCCGCGAATTGCATTTCGATGATCGGACGCATTCCCTCGATCGCCGCGCCGATGGCCAGCCCCACCATTGCATCCTCGCTGATGGGCGAATCGATGACCCTGCCCGGATATTCCCCGGCCAGATTTTTTGTCGCCTTGAACGCGCCTCCAAACGCGGACACGTCCTGGCCGTAGATAAACACCCGCGGATCCTCGGCCAGCGCCCGCGCCTGCGCGTCTCGGATGGCTTCCAGGTACGTGATACTCATGCTCGCTTCAATCCGGCGGTTCACCGCGTGCTTCCAAAAGATGTTGCGATGACAGCGCCCGCCATTCCTCCATGTAAGGATCGGGCACGGGCTCCCGTTGAACCGTGGCGACAGCCTCCTCCACTTTTTGAATCACCTCGCTTCGCCAGAGTTCGATGGTCTGACGGTCCGCCCAGTCCTTGCGGAGCAGGTATTCCTCGGAAACCTTCAGACAATCACGGCCGGCAGCCGACAGTTTCAGGGCAGGATCCACGTAACCCGCATCATCGTGTTCGCCGTGTCCGCAGAGCCGCAGCAGCCTGGCTACAACCATTTGCGGCCCGGCTCCGCCCCGGGCGCGCTTCACCGCCTCCGAAACCACCTCCAGGCAAGCGGACAACTCCGTGCCGTCCACCGAGTGGCCCTCAACGCCGTAGCCGATCGCTTTGTCCACCAGGTCCCGACAGGCAAACTGGCGCGACGTCGGCGTCGAATACGCGTACTGGTTGTCGGCCACGATGAGGACCAGCGGCAGTCGTTCCACCGCCGCCT
>DATNDF010000373.1 GCA_035607015.1 Candidatus Angelobacter sp.
GTCCCGGGCCCGGCCAGCAGGACCTCCGCGGATGGGAATGGCGGTATTTATGGCAGTTCTGTCAGAGCGATGCGTCGTTCACACTTTGTCAGCGCACAAATGCAATCGTCTCGGTCTCCTTTTCGGCCGACGGGTCGTTGCTCGCGGTCGGGACGTGGGGCAGTGAAATCACGGTGTGGGACATCGCCACGCGAAGCATGATTTTCCATCGGCAGACCCAGCCGGGCGGCACCGGCAAGCTCGCCTTCGCCCGCACGGGGAACATTCTGGCATACTGCGACGCCGTGAATCAGGGAAGGTACGTTCAACTCTGGGATAGTCGGACAAGAATGGAGACGCATCGCCTCCCTCTGAACGAAGGTCTCCGTGACCTTGCGTTTACGCAGGACGGACGGCTGTTCACCTGCGAATGGAACGGATCGAATACCGTGGCGGTCTGGGACGTGAAGAGCGGCTCGAATTTGGCCCGCTTCACTGCCAGGGCTCCGGCGTACGCGATGGGCACCGTGTTCAGCGCCACGGAAGATGGAACCCGCTTCGCTCACGTCGTGGCCGGAGAGCCGCGCAGGGTAAGGATAGCCAGCACTGATGGGTCGTCCGATTCGAGTTTTCCGGTCAGTGACGAGCTCACCACGGCGGTGGCACTCTCGAAGAACGGCCGGACCCTGATCACCGGAGGTGGGTACGCCGAGGGCGCCGTCAAACTCTGGGACGTCGCCACCGGGCATCTGGCTGGCAAACTGGACGGGCATCGGAGCTGGGTCAGCTGTCTGAAGTTGCTGCCCGACGGGAAAACACTGGCTTCGGCAAGCGCGGATCGGACCGTTCGGCTGTGGGACCTGGCGACTCGTGAGCCGGTCCGAACGCTTCGCGGTCAGGGTGGGGAATTGTGGTCGATAGACGTTTCGGCAGACGGCCGATGGCTGGCCGGCGGTTCCAAGGACGGCTCAGTTGTATTCTGGGATCTCAGCTCTTCGACCAATCGTCCGCCGGCTTATCGCACCCTGCGGCGAGCCGGCACATGGTGGGGGGCTTCGTACTCGCCGGATGGGAAATGGTTTGTCCTTCTTCAAGGAGGGAAGTTGATCCTCTACGACGCAAATACGCTTCAACCCGCCATCGAACCGGCCTTTGCAATTTCGAACATCGTTAGCTTTGTCCTTTCGCCTGATATGCGCCTGCTTGTTGCAATCGATACCAAAGCGCGTTCAAAGGTATTGGAGATGCCCGGCCAGCGTGTGATCACAAACCTGGACGTTGATTCCCATGTCATTTCCGCCATTACCCCGGTGTTTCTGTCGGGCGGCAGGAATCTGCTCGCCTACGGCACAGACCACATGTACCGACTATGGGACGTCGCAACCTGGAGGGAGATACGTTCCTGGGAGATGGATGCAGACAAAAACTTCCGGGCGGTTTCTCCAGAAACAGGGCTGATCGCCGCAGCCAACGGCAGAGGATGGATTCAACTGATTCCTGCGCAAGATCCGGAACACAGCCGCCAGTTTAGAGGCGAGGACCGCCTCATCGGCGTGGACCTCTCGCCTGACGGCAAAACACTGGCCGCGGCGAGCGAGAATGGAACAGTGGAACTTTGGAACACGGAAGCCGCAACGCGTGTCGCGCTCCTGCACGGGGTCCTGCTGGGCTACCACTCTGTGGCCATTTCGCCCGATGGCGAACGCGTGGCGGCAGGCAGCAACGGCCAGGAGGCGATCAAGATATGGGACCTCCAGTCGCACGAAGAAGTCGCCACGCTTTCAGGCCAGGGCTCATTCTTTTCGGACCTGAAATTCTCTCCGGACGGGAACACAATCTCGGCGCGCAACTGGAACAGTGTGATTCATTTCTGGACCGCGCCGGCCTGGCCGGAGATACAGGAGGCGGAGAAAAAACGAAGGAGCAACTGATCATGGCCCCTCGTGGCCGGGCATCAAACGCCGGGGTCCGGGCCTATCCTGTTTTGACATTGATGCTCATTTTTGCCAGTCTTCAGGGCAATCTGTAGCGCCAAACGATGAGCGGAACCACGCATTTACCGGACGTGATCGACTCCGCCGATGTGCGGGCGGCCGAGCAATTATTGCCGTTGGTTTACGAGGAGTTGCGCCAGCTCGCGGCGTGCAAGATGGCGAACGAAGCCGCCGGACACACCCTTCAGCCGACGGCGCTGGTGCATGAAGCCTGGTTGCGGCTGGTCGCGAGCGGAAATCCGAGGTTTGAGAACAGGGCCCATTTTTTTGCCGCGGCGGCTGAGGCGATGCGGCGTATTCTCATCGACAGAGCGCGCCGCAAACGTGCCCTGAGGCACGGCGGCGGCCAACGCCGTGTGGAGATTGAGGAAGCGGATCTGGCCTCCCCGCATGGGGACGACCAGCTGCTGGCGATGAATGAGGCGCTCGGCAGACTTGCTGAGGCGCATCCGCTCGAAGCCGAAGTGGTGAAGCTCAGGTATTTTGTGGGGATGACCAATGAACAAGCTGCCGGGGCGTTGGGCATCTCGGAGCGCACGGCGAAGTACTATTGGACTCACGCCCGCGCCTGGCTGTACCACGAGATTACGACTGCCGCCGACAGCTAAAGTTTCACGCGGTTGACCCGGATTGCGGAGGTGCCGCCAATCCTCCCCCACAATCTGGCCCGGCACCGGGCTCATTCCGGCGTTCCAGATTTCCGCCTTGGAAAAATAAATTGCCCTCTTCTGACGGAAATCTCGCATTGATGGGCGGTGGGAAAATCCGCCCGCCCTGAACGCCTGAAAAACGTCTGCGAAATCAAATGGCCGAGCGGCCAGTTCGCTGTTCGTCAGTGCGTTACCGGTCGGCGCACTCAGGCAGATTAGCAACAACTTCGGAAAAGGAGATTGTATGAAGATGAACCAGCGATTGGTGAAGCGAGCGACCAACCACGGCCGGTGCGCAGGGGTTATCGGGCTTGCGTTTCTCGCGACGATTGCAAACGCGCAGCTGATTGACAAAACGCTGGCGCCTAACGTCGCCAACGAGGGCATCGCCAAATCGCTCGCCGACGAGACCGGCGCGGGCCGCGGCGACATCCATACACCAGGATCCTCCGCGTTCATCATTGCGCGTGATCCGTTCCGCTCCATCCGGCGTGGACGACAGTTGTTCCAGCGCAAATTTACCGTCGAGCAGGGTGTCGGCCCGCGTGTGCAGGATGGCAAGGGCGACGTGAACACTGTCCTCGCGATTGGCGCCGGGCTGGCGGACAGTTGCGCCGCCTGCCACGGCCGACCGCGCGGCGCGGCGGGTTTTGGCGGCGACGTGGCCACGCGCCCGGACAGTCGCGACGCGTCGCATCTGTTCGGTCTCGGCCTGAAGGAAATGCTCGCGGATGAAATCACCGCTGACCTGCGGCGCCAGCGCGCTCAGGGAATTGCCACGGCGGCGAGTTCCCACCAACCGGTGACGGTCCTGTTGTCCAGCAAGGGCATCAGTTACGGCTCGCTTGTCGCCAAACCCGAAGGTTCCGTGGACACGACCAACGTGCGCGGCGTTGACGCCGATCTGCGCGTCCGTCCGTTCTTCGCGCACGGCGGAAAGATTTCCATCCGCGAGTTCATCGTTGGCGCGCTCAACGACGAGATGGGCCTGCAGGCTGTTGATCCCGAACTGGCCGCGGCGAAAGCCGGCGGGCGCTTCGTCACTCCATCCGGCATGGTGCTGGACGGTTCGACCGATCAGATCGAGGCGCCGCCCGCGTCTGATCCTGACGCCGATCCTGATGGTGACGGTGTGAAAAATGAAATTCCGACGAGTCTGGTGGATCACCTTGAGTTCTACCTTTTGAACTACTTCAAGCCGGCGACCTACGAACAGACACGGAGGGTGATCAAAGGCCAGCGAGCGTTCAACCAGATCGGCTGTGCGCGCTGCCACATCCCCGACCTGCTCATCCAACACGACCGCCGGGTGGCTGACGTGGAGACGGTCTTCAACCCGGCGAAGGGCAACTTCAACGGCCTTTTCGCCACGATCAACCCGCTGTTCAACAGCACCGATGATAATTCCGGATTTCCCGCGGTGAAGTCGCCGAAAGGCGGATCGTTCCTTGTGAAAAATATTTTCACGGACTTCAAGCGGCACGATCTCGGGCCGAATTTTTACGAGCGGAATTACGATGGCACGACGCGCAAGGAATTCCTCACCACGCCGCTGTGGGGTGTCGGCAGCAGCGCTCCCTATGGCCACGACGGTCGCAGCATCAACCTGACGGAAGTCATCCTGAGACACGGCGGCGAGGCGCAGCACGAGGCGTCGATGTTCGACCGGATCGACGACGACGACCGCGGTGCGCTGCTGGAGTTTTTGCAATCGCTTGTGCTGTTCCCGCCGGATGACACGGCCTCGAACCTGAATCCTGGCAACAGAAGCGATCCGAACTTTCCGCAGGCGGGTCACGGCAGCATCACGCTGTCGGTGCTGTTCAACGATCCAAGCGATCCGGAATAACAGGGCAATCGAAGCGCGCTTTGAAGAAGGCAGGCCCGGAGACTGTCTTCTGTACGATGGAGCAATCGTTGAAGGTCCACGAAGGGCCAGGGGCGGCCCCATAGCGCTGCCCCTTACAGGCAACGGCGTGGTTGGAGGCGATTGCTCTTGGTGAGAGACTTTGGCGGAGGGTCCGGCTAATTTCCCGCAATGCGTTCTCGGCGGGTCATTGTCGTTGGCGGCGGAGCAGCGGGTTTCTTCGCTGCCATCACGTGCGCCGAAGCGATGCCGGAAGCCGAGGTCACGGTGTTGGAGAAGGGACCGCAGTTCCTGACCAAGGTCCGTATCTCGGGTGGCGGGCGCTGCAATGTGACTTACGCGTGTTTCGATGCGCGCGAGTTTACGACGCGCTATCCACGTGGCGAACAGGAGTTGATCGGGCCATTCCAACGTTTTGACGCGGGCGATACCGTCACCTGGTTTGAATCCCGCGACGTAAGGCTGAAGGTCGAGAGCGATGGACGGATGTTTCCCACGACCGATTCATCGCAGACCATCATTGACTGTCTCTTGCGCGCGGCCAAGGCCGCGAACGTGAAGTTATTGTTGAACCGCGGCGTGGGAAGCGTGGTCCGGCATGAGAACGGCGAATTTGAACTGGGCCTGACGAACGGCGAATCGATGTCGTGCCACCGCTTGCTCCTGGCCACCGGCGGGTGCCGCGCCGCATCGGCAGGGCACCTTGCAGTGTCGCTTGGACATACCCTGGAGGCGCCGGTGCCGTCGTTGTTCACGTTTCATATCAGTGTCCCGTGGCTGCGGGGGCTGGCGGGCATTTCGGTCGCGTCGGTGGAAGCTTCCGTCCCCGGAACGCGATTGCGGGAGCGGGGACCTCTTCTGGTGACGCATTGGGGTTTGAGCGGACCGGTGATCCTTCGGTTGTCGGCATGGGGCGCACGGCAATTCCATCACCTTGATTATCACTTCACGCTTCACGTCAACTGGCTGCCGGACCTCGCCGAACAGGAAATCGCCGGACAATTTCGTGGCTTGCGCGATCGCGAGCCCGCGCGACTTGTCGTGAACACGCCGCTGCCAGCGCTTCCGGCGCGGCTTTGGGAGCAACTCGTTCTCGTCGCCGGCGTCAAGCGCGACACGCGGTGGGCCGCGCTCACGCGCGCGGCGCAACACCGCCTAGTCGAGCAGTTGTTCAGGACCGAATTTCAGGTTTCGGGCAAGAGCCTGAACAAGGACGAATTCGTCACCTGCGGCGGCGTGCGTTTGAGCGAAGTTGACTTCGCGACCATGGAAAGCCGGACCTGCCCCGGCCTGTATTTTGCGGGCGAATTGCTCGATATTGACGGCATCACCGGTGGATTCAATTTTCAAGCGGCCTGGACGACCGGGTGGATTGCCGGTCAGGCGATGGGCGGCGAAAACGGGCACTGATGCGGAGAAACGCCTGTTGAACAGCCAGCCGACTTGCACCACGATTGCGCCATGCAGAGTACAGCTCCGCTCACGGAATTCCTGAATCACCAAATGCCCGCCGCGCTGGAGATGCTGCGGCGGATGGTCGGAGTCAACAGTTTCACCAGCAATCGCGAGGGGGTGAACAGACTTGGCCGGTTGACGGCGGAATCGTTCGCTCCCCTTGGTTTTGCGGTCGAGACGGTGCCGTCGATCAACCCTCACTACGGTGACCATCTGGTGCTGACGCGCCGCGGTCGGACGAAGAAGAGCATCGCCATGGTGTCACATCTCGACACGGTATTTCCACCGGAGGAGGAGCAAAGAAACAATTTTTGCTGGCAGCCGGAGGGTGATCGCATCTATGGCCCGGGCACGCACGACATCAAGGGCGGCACGGTGATGATGTGGCTGACGTTGTCTGCGTTGCACGCGCACGCGCCGGAGATGTTTGAGGACATCACCTGGAAGCTGCTTTGGAATTCATCCGAAGAAACGTTGTCGCACGACTTCGGGGAACTATGCCGTGATCACTTTGATCGGGAGACGCTGGCTGCGCTGGTGTTCGAGGCGGAAGGCAGGCTTGGCGAGGAACGGTTGCTGGTGGTGGCGCGCAAGGGCAGGGCAACGTGGCGCGTGACCGCCTCGGGGCGGGGTGCGCACGCGGGTGGAAAGCATCGGCACGGCGCGAATGCCACCGTGCAACTTGCCCACGCGGTGCAGAAGATTGCCGCGCTCACGGATTATTCGCGTGATCTGACGTTCAATGTCGGCGTCATTTCGGGAGGGACCGTTTTGAATCGCGTGCCTCATGAAGCGATTGCGGAAGGTGAATTTCGCGCGTTCACGCCGGACGTTTACGCGCAGGGCAAGGCGGCCCTGCTGGCCCTTGCCGGCCCCGGCGAGGTGAAGAGTCCCGTGGACCGGCATTCGTGCGAAGTCAGGGTGGAAATCCTCAGCGAGAGCCGTCCCTGGCCGCGCAATGCGGACACGGACCGTCTCGCGGCATTGTGGCAGCAAGCCGGTGTGGAGTTGGGCGTCCGCGTCAATGTCGAGGAACGCGGCGGATTGAGCGACGGAAATTTGATCTGGGACTCGGTGCCCACGCTCGATGGACTGGGTCCGTGGGGCGACAACGATCATTGCTCCGAACGAAGTGCGGACGGGGCGAAGCTGCCCGAATACGTGGAAGTGCCATCGTTCGTTCCGAAGGCGGCATTGAACACGGTCGCGATCTTGAAACTTGTCGGGCAGGGTCGCGCCGGCGGATAAAACTCATTCAGGTTTATGAGATCCTTTGAAACGCTCACGGAGCAGGAGATTCTCGCCCTGGCTGTCGCGCTGGAAGAAGAAGACGCCCGCGTTTACGACGACTTCGCGGATGGCCTGAAAGAGAACCACCCTGGACAGGCTGAAAAGTTCAAGGAACTCCGGCGAGAGGAAGACGGACATCGTCATCGTTTGCTGGAGTTGTACAAGCAACGCTTCGGCGATCATGTGCCGCTGATCCGGCGGCAGGATGTGCGCGGCTTCGTGCAGCGTCGTCCCGTCTGGCTGGTGCGCCCGCTCGGGCTCAAGGCCGTGCAAAAGGCGGCTGAAACCATGGAACTGGAGACGAAGCGATTTTACGAAGCCGCCGCGCGCCGGGCGACAGATGCCGGCATCCGCCAGTTGCTGGGCGACCTGGCGGAAGAGGAACGAAACCACGCGCACGCCGCGGAACAGATTGCCGAAACCAAATTGAGCGACGAGGAATCGGCAAGGCAGAAACGGCTCTTCGTGCTTCAGGTCATCCAACCCGGACTCGCCGGTCTGATGGACGGCTCGGTTTCGACCCTCGCCCCATTGTTTGCCGCGGCGTTCGCCACCCACAGCAGTTGGGCGACGTTTCTGGTCGGTCTTGCGGCGAGCGTCGGCGCCGGCATCAGCATGGGATTCGCGGAGGCGCTATCAGACGACGGCAGTCTGACCGGCCGCGGGCATCCGTGGGCGCGCGGATTCGTTTGCGGACTGATGACCACGATTGGCGGCATCGGACACACGCTGCCCTATCTGATTCCAAATGTGAATACGGCGACGGGCATCGCCGGAGCCGTGGTTCTGGTCGAACTGGGCGTGATTTCGTGGGTTCGCCACAGGTTCATGGATACGCCCTGGTCGTCCGCCGTCCTGCAGGTTGTTCTCGGCGGTGTCCTGGTGTTCTTGGTGGGAATCCTGATCGGCAGTTCCTGAGAGCGCCATAACGTAGCCTGTCGGATGATCCCGGTCGCGTCGCTTGCCGCTTGGAAGAAAGTCGCGATTCCGCCAGGCTGCTATCGTCCGATGAGATCGTGGGAATTCCGTCCGATGCTTTGGCGAGGTCACTCACGGCGGTTCGCTTCCAACCGGGTATCGTGTTGGACGGAACAGCATTCCCGTCGGCTTGACGTGTCACGTTCATCGCGGGATAAACTTCTGCCATGCGCAAATCCATTCTGCCTCTCCTGGTCCTGCTTTTGGCGCCTTCGCTCAACGCTGCTGAATCGGGCCTGAAGCGCTATCTCTATCTGAGCACGCCTGACGGAGCGCAGGAAGGGGGCTCAGGCAAAGGCATTCTTGTGTTCGACATGGACGACGGCCATCGCTTTGTCCGCCGCATTGACATCCCGTTCAAGGAAGGCTTGCGTGGTTTTTGCGGAAACATAAAACGCCACGCGGTTTACTACACCACAACCAACCGACGCCTCGGAGCGTTCGATCTGGAGACGGAGAAAGTCCTTTGGGAGCGACAGTACGACCTTGGCTGTGACCGCGCCTGCATCACGCCCGACGGCAGGAAGCTGTACGTGCCCACGGGCTGGTGGTGGAAAGGGCCGAACAGCGGGCTGCTGGTCGTGAATCCGGACAACGGGGAATTGATCAAACGCATCCCCGCTGGTCCCGCGGCACACAATAGCATTGCCAGTTTGGATGGTCGCTTCGCGTATCTGGGCACCGATACGAACCTTTGGGTATTCCGCACAGGCGACGATTCGCTCGTCCGCAACATCAACAACGTCGGAGAGAGTGGCGTATTTCCGTTCACCGTGGACGGCCGGGACCGATACGCGTACGTCTGTCTCGGCAAGCACGTCGGGTTTGATGTCGTGAATTTGCAGACCGGTGAAGTCCCGCATCGTGTGCTGGCCGGGAGTGAACCTATCGCGCATCGAACGCATGGCGCAGCGCTTACCCCGGATGAAAAGGAGCTTTGGATCAGCGATCAGGAAGGGAGGAAACTGTTCATCTTCGATGCGACGCAAACGCCGCCGAAGGAAACCGGCCACGTCGATCTCAGTCAGGGCGGCCACGGCTGGGTGACATTCAGCCTCGACGGCCGTTACGCGTGGTGCCACACACCCGACGTTATTGACGCTCACGCGCGCAAGATCGTCGCGACGCTCAAGGACGAGAACGGGAAGCCGGTATGCGGCTCGAAGTTCATTGAAGTTCACTTTCGCGATGGCAAGGTGGTGAACATGGGAGACCAGTTTGGCCTGGGGCACGCGGCGGTAACGGCCGCTTCGCGTTGAAAATGGTTTGGTCTCCGGTGCGATCGGATGTCGTCTGGTTAAACCGCCGGGTGACGTGTGAAATCGCCGCAACGCGACCGGCTAGTCCTGATGATGATCGGGTTTGTGTTCGTCCTTTGGAAATTGCTGTTTGAGAGTGCGCAATCCGTAGTCAACAAGTTCTTCGCCCACTTCTCCAAGGTCGGCGGTGCGGCGGCGGATTTTGCGCAACGATTCCTCGGCGAACCGGCTCAAGCGCCGCGGCGTGAACATGACCTGGGCGATGGAGACCAGTCCCACCACCGGATTGAACTCGCGCATCGTGCGCATGATGCGGACGAGTTCGCCCAGCGGCCGTTCAGCCGGCTCTTTCATCAGTTGGAGAACATGTATTGTCGGCAGGCACAGAATGAGTGACGCAAGAAAGACGATGTGAAACCGGAGGATGGGTTGGCCGAGAAAGGTTCCCAGGTTGTCGGGCAGCAGTGTCAGGATTTTACCGCCAATGATCGGCCCGAGCGCGGTCAGCAGGCTGGTGACCGCGAGGAACACGGAGATGTAGGGCGCCTTGCTGCGGGTGGGCACCATCTTGACCATCAGATTGAACTGGCACAGTTGAAATCCCGCCGTTGCCCCGCCAACGAAGAAGTAAGTCGCCAGCAAGTGCAGGTAACGGTGCGGCCCGGCAAACAACCAGGAGACCAGCGCGACGGCGGTCCAGAGAAACGCGCAGGCCATCTGCACCGGCTTGTTGCCGAAGCGGTCGCTCAGCGCGCCCCAGGTGGGAAGGGACAACAGGCCGCCCAGGGTCGCCAGTGTGGTCAGCAGCGTCAGGCCGCCCA
>DATNDF010000374.1 GCA_035607015.1 Candidatus Angelobacter sp.
GCGAGGGCGTTGGGCGCGCATCTTGTTGCGAAACGAAAACCTCGCCTGGATTGTCAATATAACGAGAGGCAGATGAACAGTTGCGCTGGCTCGGGCAATACTCGGTAAAAAGCGAAATACAAAACGTTATGCGTGCCAATCGTACAAGCAATCCGGCGCCTTTGGTCCGGCGGGGACGGAAGCGCTTTATCAAACCGGCTCGGGCTAAGACGGTCGGACTGCCAGCCAGTCGTGCGACCATCACGACAGAACCGGCGCCGGTGGAGTCCGCGCGCGGATCCTATGATGGCGACACCGCTTTTCACCTCTATCTGCGCGAGATTGGCCAGACGCCGCTTCTGACGCCACAAGAGGAGATCGAACTCGCCCGGCGCATCAAGCGGGGGGATCGGAAAGCCCGCGAGCAGATGATCAAGGCGAACCTTCGCCTCGTCGTGAAGATCGCCCGTGACTATGAAAGTTTCGGGCTGCCATTGCTCGATCTCATCAATGAGGGAAACATCGGGTTGATGAAAGGCGTCGAACGGTTTGATCCCAACAAGGGAGCGAAGCTTTCGACCTACGCCGCCTGGTGGATCAAACAGGCGATCAAACGCGCGCTCGCGAATCAGTCCAAGACCATCCGGCTGCCCGTTCACATCGTGGACAAACTTTTTCACCTCCGCCGCGCCGTCGCGAAATTGGAGGAGGTGTTCGGCCGTGAACCGACCGACGAGGAACTGGCTGCGGAACTCGATTACCCGGTCGCGCGCGTGAAACAGTTGCGCCGCGCCGCGATTCGCCCCACCTCGCTTGAGGCGCCGATTGGCGACGATGACACGAACCGCGTCGCTGATGTGGTCAAGGACGAAAACGCGGACACACCCTACGAGCAGCTTGAGGAAAAGGCCAACAGCGCGCTGGTTCACGAAATGGTTGAAACCCTCGATTCGCGCGAGCAGGCGATTCTCCGCCAGCGGTTCGGGCTGGATGGTGATGACCGGAAGACACTCGAAGAAATCGGCGAACAATTCGGCGTAACCCGCGAGCGGATTCGTCAGATCGAGGAGATCGCGCTCAGAAAGTTGCGGAAACGGATTGTTGATCTCGATACGGTCAGCGTGGCGGAATGATAGCCTCTTCGTCTGTTTGCCTGCATCGTGTCTGTCGATCGTAAGGGTTGATGGAATTCGGCCACTCATCCCACTGTCCTCATTCCACGGCTTGTCTGTGGAAATCAGCGGTTGGGTTCGCCGTGATTCAGCGGTGCAAGCAGCAACGGTTCTGTTTGCCGGCCGTCCAGCGAAGCACGTATTTTTTACAAGCTGCTTGACCCTCGCAACTCGCCTGCTAGGTTTTTTGCTCCATTGTTGCCTTTACGGCCTCAACAACGTGAAATTCTAAACTGACTTATGTCGAAATCGAACCTCGGATCCTGCAACACCACGAATAAATCTGTCATCGCCTGGGTGAAGGAAATCGCCGGGTTGTGCCAGCCGGATCGCATCTTTTGGTGCGACGGCTCCGAACAGGAGAATCAAACGCTCTGTGATCTCATGGTCCAGGCTGGCACGCTGACAAAGTTGAACGAAAAGTTGCGCCCGGGCTGCCATCTCGCCCGCTCGCATCCGAGCGACGTCGCGCGGGTCGAAGACCGTACCTTCATTTGCGCGAAGACGAAAGACGAGGCCGGTTCCACCAATAACTGGGCCGATCCGGCGGGGATGAAGACGACGCTGCTCGGCCTGTTCCGCGGTTCGATGAAGGGCCGCACCATGTATGTGATTCCTTTTGCGATGGGCTCCCTGGACTCGCCCATCTGCAAAATTGGCGTCGAGATTTCCGACTCGCCCTACGTTGTCGTCAACATGCGCATCATGACACGCATGGGGCAGGCGGTGTTCGACAAGCTTGGCGTCGAGGGAAGGTTCATCCCTTGTCTGCATTCCATCGGCGCACCGCTCCAAGCGGGCCAGAAGGATGTCGCCTGGCCGTGCGAACCCGATCCCAAGAAGAAATACATCGTTCATTTTCCGGACGATCCCTCGATCTGGTCCTACGGTTCCGGGTATGGTGGAAACGCCTTGCTCGGCAAAAAATGTCTCGCGCTGCGCATCGCGTCCGTCGTCGCGAAACGGGAAGGTTGGATGGCGGAACACATGCTCATTCTCCGCCTTGCGTCGCCGCAGGGGAAAAAGCATTACCTCGCCGCCGCATTCCCCAGCGCTTGCGGCAAGACCAATCTCGCAATGATGCTTCCGTCGCTGCCGGGCTGGAAGGCGACCTGCATCGGCGATGACATCGCTTGGATTCGCGTCGGCAAGGATGGCCGGCTCTATGCAATGAATCCCGAGACCGGATTCTTCGGCGTGGCGCCTGGCACGTCACGGAAAACGAATCCTAACGCAGTGGACACGTTTGCCAGGAACAGCATTTTCACCAACGTCGCGCTCACGCCCGACGGTGATGTGTGGTGGGAGGACTCGGGCATTCCGGCGCCGGCCAAAGCAATTGACTGGGAAGGCGGGGAGTGGACGCCGGAAAGCGGGCGTAAAGCGGCGCATCCGAACTCACGGTTCACTGCGCCGGCATCGCAGTGCCCGGTCATTGATCCGGACTGGCAGAATCCCGAAGGTGTGCCGTTGTCGGCGATTCTGTTCGGCGGCCGCCGGCCCGGCACCATTCCGCTTGTCAACGAGGCGTTCGATTGGGAGCACGGGGTGTTCTTGGGGTCGGCTTGCGGTTCGGAAACGACGGCGGCCGCGCTGGGTCAGGCCGGTGTGCTGCGCCGCGACCCGTTCGCCATGCTGCCGTTCTGCGGCTACGAAATGGCCGATTACTTTGCGCACTGGCTCTCGTTCGCGGGGCGCACCGACCGCAGCAAACTGCCGAAAGTGTATTTCGTGAACTGGTTCCGCAAGGACACAGGCGGCAAGTGGCTCTGGCCCGGTTATGGCGACAACAGCCGCGTTCTGAAGTGGATTTGCGAACGCGTCGAAGGGGTGGCGAAAGCGCAGCAAACGCCCATCGGCAACCTGCCCACGCCGGACTCGCTCGATCTCTCCGGACTCAATATCCCCGCCGAGGATTTAAAACAGCTTCTCTCCGTGGATATGGCCGGCTGGAAAAAGGAAGCTGACGACATCGCCGCTTACTACGGAAAATTTGGCGACAAACTGCCGACCGCGCTGAAGCAGCAGCTTGACGGTCTGCGAAAGCGGCTGGCGGAGAAGGCAGGATAACGAGGGTGGCCGGCGGGCTGGCCCTTACGCGGCCAGCGGGATCGCCTCATCGATCAGCATGACGGGAATGTTCCCGCGAACCGGATAAAGAAACTTTTTGTCCTCGCGCACCAGCCCGCCATCAATTTTCTCTTTCACGGTCTCGCCGGCGCGATTTTTCAACTGACCGGCGGCGATTTGCTGGTTCAGCCTTTCAATCACCGACGGTTCGGCGAGCGCAATCGGCTGATGCGTCTCCGGACAGCACATGATTTTCAACAGGTCGGGGTCGATCATAGAGCATCAGTTCTTCGCAGTTTTTGTTGCCGCTTCGTAAACCTGCTTCAGCGGCACACCCGCTTGTTTGGCCAGCTTTCTGCAGGATTCATACTCCGGCGAAGTCTGCACGACCTTTCCGTTCAACTTGCCGACCTTGACGATGACCTCGCCAAATTCCGTTTTCACCTCCACGAATTCACGTTTCAATTTGCGTCGCTCAGCGGCATGACGGCGAACGCCAAAGGCGCTCGTCTCACGCAGCATGAGTTCGGAAAACCGGTCGGCATCGGCAGGGGCGCAGAGGACGGTGAGCAGGACGCCGGGCCGGTTTTTTTTCATCTGGACCGGCGTGTGGAACACGTCGAGCGCGCCCTCGGCAAAAGCTTTTTCAACAAAGTGGCCGAGAATCTCGGCGTTGATGTCGTCCAGGTTGGTTTCGATGACAGCGACGGTGTTGGTGTCCCAGTCGTTTGTCACCTTGGAACTCGCGGACGTCGTTTCACCCAAAACGGCGCGCAACACATTGGGTCGAGTCTGATTGTCGCGTGTGCCAAGGCCATAACCGATCTTCGTCGCCACCAGCCCCTGCATGGGTGCGAAATTTTCTGCGAACTCGGCCAACAAAGCCGCTCCGGTGGGCGTGACCAGTTCGTGCGCCTCGTCGCATTGTGTCACACCGACGCCGCGCGCGCCGAGAATCTCCAGGGTCGCAGGAGCGGGCAGGGGAAAACGGCCGTGCGCACAGTTGATGAACCCGGAGCCTTCGACGACCGGTGCTGCGGACACGCGCGGTTTGCCGAGTTGTTCCAGGGCGATGCACGCGCCGACAATGTCCACGATGGAATCCACCGCGCCGACTTCGTGGAAATGAACCTGCTCCGGGGGCAGACCATGAATTTTTCCCTCCGCAACAGCGATGCGATGAAACACGGCGATGGACTTCTGCTTCACCCAGGCGGAAAGCCCGGCGTGTTGAATCAGTTCCTTGATCTGCGCAAAGTTGCGTCCGTGGGCATGGGCCTCTTCGTGTCCGGCATTGTGTGTGTGATGATGGTGGGCTTCGATGAACTCCGTTTCACACTTCTCCGTGCCACTGCCCAGCTTCAATCGCAGCACCGCGGTGAATTCGTGAGGTTCGGGCAGTTCCTCGGTCGCTTCAAGCCAGGCGCCCTGCCGTTTGAACTGGAACAGTTGGCGCCTTTTTTTCGGACGGATCGTTTCGACGGTAACGTTCTTCGCTGCGACCGGCGCGAGAGGTTTGCCGGTGGAATCGAAAAAATAGAGCCGGAAACGCGGCGGGACATTGGTTTCGAACACACTGAGTTCCGCCTTCCCGAACGACGTTTTCACCAGCGGCCCGCCGTGTGGACCGTGATCGGGGTCGTGTTCGTGTCCCCGGGCATGTGAGTGCGTTGTCCCGTCGGCGTGGGTGTGTTCGTGGGAATGTTCGCCCGCAACGTGCACGTCGAACTTCGTGCCGGCGATGCCCATCTTCTGGCCGTGGTCGACGTGCAGGTGCCAGCCGTCGAGTCTGAGCTTTGCGAGTTCGCGCTCGAGCGCCCGTGGGTCAACGCCGAGATCGATCATCGCGCCGACAAACATATCGCCGCTGATGCCGCTGAAAATGTCGAGGTAAAGCGTTTTCATTCCTGCAGCGCCGGCCACGGATCACCGTGGTCGCAGTTTTCATTTCGTGCCCGCGCAAAGCGCATTGATCTGGCTGGCGGCGTAGCCTGCGCCGAAGCCGTTGTCGATGTTCACCACCGTCACGCCGCTGCCGCAACTGTTCAACATGCCGAGCAGCGCCGCAAGTCCGCCGAAACTGGCGCCGTAACCAACACTCGTCGGCACGGCAATCACGGGCTTCGAAACCAGTCCAGCCACCACGCTTGGCAGCGCGCCTTCCATTCCCGCGACGACGACGACCGCGTTCGCGCTTTGGATCAGTTCCAACCGCCGCAGCAACCGGTGCAAACCCGCCACGCCCACGTCATAAATCCGTTCAACGCGATTTCCCATGATCTCGGCAGTGACCGCTGCTTCCTCGGCAACCGGCAAATCGCTCGTACCGGCGCACAGCACCGCGATGCTGCCGGACCGCCTGGGCGGGCGCCTTCTCTCGATCGTGACGCAGCGCGCGGTCTCGTGATGAACCGCGTGCCTGAATTTTTTCCGCAATGCGCGGGCATGATCGTCATTGATGCGTGTGACAAGAACCCGCTGTTCGTGCTCGAAGATTTTGGCCGCTATCTTCACCACCTGCTGCGGCGTCTTGCCCGCGCCAAAAATCACTTCCGGAAAACCCTTGCGCAGCGCGCGGTGTGTGTCCACCTGCGCAAAGCCGAGGTCGGCGAGCGGAGCAGCCTGAAAGGCGCGCAGCACCCTGTCGCGGCCGATTTTTCCGGCGCGAAACTTTTCGAGCAGTTCGATGGCTTCCGTCGCGGTCACTCGGCAAGGATGCCAGCGGCATCTCGGTTTGGCATTCCAAATCTCATTCCGTCCCGTCGCGCGGATGTTGGTGGTGCCGGAAGAGGCGATGCCGGTTTTGCAGCAGATACCAGACGATGATCACGTTGATCACGAGGATCCCCAGAACTACCCAGGGAACCCGTTCGCGGCTTGTGCGATGCACCAGTTCATACACCTCGATGGGTATGAAGAAGGCCGATTCACCAATGGTCATCCAGCAAGCCCAGGGCACACGGAACAAAAGACCGATGCCTTCGACAAGCGAGAACAAACTGTAAAGCAGCGTGCCGGCGGCGGCCCACAAGACGTTCGCCTCGGTCAACTTGCCGATCTGAACCGCAAGATCGGCGAAGAATTTTCGCTCCGGATTGACGCGCAGGCCATGCAGCAGATGGCGGTATTCAGCCGGAAGGTCGTTGTCCGACAACGTGTAGGCACCGACGGCGAGCGCGACGAAAAGCAGCCCCTTCAAAAGTTTCGTCACGATGATTCCATAAAGCGTGGGGGCGTGTTTCTGGCGTGCCGCATTTCCTGCCGGCGCTGCAGTCATCGTCTGTTCCGCCGCGCGCGGGGTGTCGTCAGGCGGCGTTGGCGGGTTCGGGTGCATCGCGTGCGGGGTCGGCGACCTTGTTCTTTGAGGCTTCGACCTTGATATAATGGAGGACGACAGGCGCGAGGATCATGCCGGGAATGCCCATCAACTTTTCGCCGAGCACCAGCCCCAGCAAGGTCAGCCACATCGGATTTTTGATGCGGTCGCCGATGATCTTGCTGTTCAGGAAGTATTCGAGCTTGTGGATGGCGATGAGAAAAAGGAGCGCGAACAGCGCCATGCGGGGTCCGATTTCCGGGATCGTGAAGGCGACGCCGACGATCAGTGTGTTGCTGATCAGATTTCCGATGATCGGCAACAGGCCGCACAGAAATGTCAGGACGATGATCACCATCGCGTAAGGGTAGCCGTTCCAAAGGAGAAAGACCGTGGTCAACGCCGTGTTGATGAGCGAGATGACGATCTGCGCGCCGATGACCGTCGAGAAGCTGCGGAAGAAGGTGCGGAACCGGATGGCGATTTCCCGGCTGACGAGCGCGTAAAGGCTGTCTTTGACCGCGTGCGGGTCGCCCTCCAACTGCCAGCCGGCATTCGTAAAGAGGCCGACCGCGACGACGAGGCCGACGAGGAGCATGGCCAGTTGAAACGCGGCCGTCCGGGCATACCTGCCGACGTTGGCAACCTTGTCTTTCACTTCGCTCAAGGCGAGCGTCTTCAGGGTCGCGTAATCGGTGAACGGAAGTTCCACCCCCTTTTTCTCCGCGTATTCCACCACCGCCGGGATCGTCGTTTTGGCGATCTCGGGCAGTGCGATGTAGGCCTTGCGCGAGAAATGGAAGAGTCCGTAACCGATGGCCATCACCGCGATGATGTAAATCGTGACGCCTAGGGCCTTGCTGCGGCCGAAGCTGAACTGGCGCAGCGCGAAGTAACCGAAGAGTGTCGTCAACGCCAGCGTCGCAAGGTGCAGCAATCCGACCAGCACGAGCAGAACCGCCATGATGAGGTAGGAAATGCGCGCGGGATTGCTCATGCTCTGCCGGTCAATCTGCCTCAACGAACCCGGTCCAGCAACAAGGGAAGCAAATCTCCAATCTTCACCCGCTCCTGCTTCATCGTGTCGCGGTCACGCAATGTGACCGTATCTTTCAACTCCGCGCCCTTCTCGCCCAGCGTGTCGAAATCAATCGTGACGCCGAAGGGCGTGCCGGCCTCGTCCTGCCGGCGGTAACGCCGGCCAATCGCCCCGGTGTCGTCGTAAAACACGGTCATGTGGGGCCGCAACAGGTCGCGCACTTCCTTTGCCTTGGCGACCAGGTCAGGTTTGTTCTTGAGCAGCGGAAAAACCGCGACCTTGATCGGCGCGACACGCGGATGAAAGCGCATCACGACACGCGTCTCCGGCTTGCCCTTGTCATCCGGCGCCTGGTCCTCGCTGTAGGCGTGGCAGATCAAGGCGAGGATCAGACGATCCACCCCGGCGCTCGGTTCAATCACGTGCGGAATGTAATTACCCTTCGCCAGACCGTCGGCATCTTCCTTCGCATCCTTCTCAATCTGCTCCGGCGTATCGTCCGGTCTGGCGGTTTTCGTCAGATACTTCTTCCGGTGCTCATAATACCTGCGCCGGAGATCGTCCTGCTTCTCTTTCGGCAACTTGCCCCACGCGGCGCGCAGCTCGTCATCGAACACACCCATCGGTTTGCCTGAGAAACGCTCGTGCTGCGACAGGTCAAAATCGCTGCGCGCGGCGATACCTTCCAGTTCCTGCGCGCCGAAGGGAAATTTGAACAGAAGATCGACAGTGGCCCGTGCGTAATGCGCGAGTTCCTCCGGCTTCTGCCAGTATTCTTCCAGCGTCGCGCGCGGCAGGCCGATGCCCTCATAGAATTTGATGCGCTCCTCGACCCAGTATTTGTGCCATGCTTCCCAACCCCAGGCGGACGATGTTTCAAGTTTCAAGTTTTCAGTTTTGAGTTCCGAAGATTCCGACTGAACACTTGAAACTGAACACTTGATCGCTTCGATCACTTCATCCGGCTTGATGAAGAATTCCAGCTCCATCTGCTCGAACTCGCGCGAGCGAAAAGTGAAATTGCGCGGCGTGACCTCGTTGCGAAAGGCCTTGCCCATTTGCGCGATGCCGAACGGCACTTTCTGTCGCGAGGTTTCGAGCACGTTCTTGAACTGCGCGAAAATGGCCTGCGCGGTTTCGGGGCGGAGATAGGCGACGTTCTCCTCGTCAGCCACCGGCCCGACGTAGGTTTTGAACATCAGGTTGAAGGGGCGGGGTGGTGTAAGTTCAGCACCGTTCTCTGGATTAAAGCCCGTCGTATTCTCGATTGCTTCCTTCTTTTCTAGAATGGGCAGAGGTTTCTCCAAACCGTCACGCTTGTAAAACTGCATCGCAGTTTTCCTAGCCGAGGCCTCCTCATGAGGACCGGGTTTAACTAGGACCGAAAAGTGCCGTGTATCAATCTTGGGTAGCCTGTTCGGGTCAAACCCGGCGTTGGCAATTTGGTCCCAATACTCCGTCAGTAGGAATTCGTATCGTTTTCTTGTTTCTGGAGGCATTTTTTCAAGTAATGCTTTGTGAGCATCTAGATTCACAGCAGCGTTGTGGAGAGCTTCGGTGCGGTGTTCATCTTGGACAGCACAGGCGAAATAGTAAGCAACGCCGCTCTGCGGTTCGACCTGATCAGCGCGGAACCGTTTCTTCGTCAGCAGGCAATCACACATTGGATCGCTGAACGTATCCACATGCCCTGACGCTTTCCAAATTTCCGGGGACATGATGATGGTGGCTTCGAGGCCGACGATGTCATCGCGGTTATGAACCATTGTGCGCCACCAGATTTCCTTCACGTTGCGCTTGAGTTCTGCGCCGAGCGGGCCGTAGTCCCAAAAGCCGTTGATGCCGCCGTAAATTTC
>DATNDF010000375.1 GCA_035607015.1 Candidatus Angelobacter sp.
GAAATTAGTCACATCCGTGAACAACCCGATAACGCTCGGCCTTCCGCGGCAACTGCATTTCCTCGATGAGCCGTATTGGCCGATGATCGGCGACGCGGGCAAAGTGGAGGTGCTGGCGACGACGAGCGTTGATGGAGAGGATCGCCCGATGATTTGGACCTTTCAAAAAGGCAGGGGACGCGTTTTTGCCAGCATCCTCGGTCATTATACGTGGACGCACGAAGACCCGCTCTTTCGTATTATCGTGTTGCGAGGCCTGGCGTGGGTGATGGATGAACCTAGCGGACGATTTGAGAAACTTGCCGGGGTTTCCGCGTCGGCGCGGTAGTCAGGGGCCCGTCTCGCGTTGAACGGCTTCGTGATAGCTGGTGAAAATCCTGTCCACGACGGGCGAGGTGGGCACGGGTTCGCCGTCGAGCGCGGTCACGGTCACGATGCCCAGCGAGCTGAGACTGAGGAAAACCCCTTCTGACTTGAGCAACGATTCCGGTTTGATGACGCGTTTGTTCGTGGGCAGATTGAGCGCCTGACACAACTCCAGAACAACGGCGCGCGTGATGCCCGGCAACGCGCCACGTCCGGTCGGCGTCGTATAAACCGTGTCGTGATAGATCCAGAACAGGTTGGCGCTGGAAGATTCGGCCACCTCTCCATTGGTGTTGAGCATCAGCGCGTCGTCGGCATCCGCGGCTTCCGCCTCGGCTTGCGCGAGTACCTGGAGGATCCTGTTGTTGGTCTTGAACGACGACAGCGGATCGCTGGCGGGCAGTTTGTAGGAGGATGTCTTCAACCGCCACTGGGGCGGGTCTTGCGGGTCAACGATCGGCCGGGGATGCAAAGACATCACGACGAGCGGTGAATCAGCCCCGGTGGGCGAGTAACCGCGTTCACCCGGTCCGCGCGAGAGCGTCACGCGCAGTATCGCGTCGGGCATCTGATTCCGCCGGATAAGTTCGTTCGCGAGCACGCGCAGTTCCTTGGGCGCAAAGGTGAGCCGGATTTTGAGGAAATCCGCGCCGCGCGTCAGTCGTTCGAGGTGCTGGGCCCAGCGGAACGGTTTGCCGGTATAGACCGGAATGGTTTCAAACACCCCGTCCCCGTACAGGAAGCTACGATCAGTGACGGGCACCGCCGCCTGTTCTTCTGGAACGAACTGGCCGTTGATCAAAACAGTCATACTTGAGGGCCGTCCGGCTGTCATCCCGGCCCCGAAGGGGACGACCGGAAATCGTCCCGACCTATGCCTTCAGCGAAACATAGTCCGGCTGCGCTTGCAAGTTCAACGCTTCAAAAAAACCGCGCGCCTTTGCAAGTGTTTCCTCGTATTCGGCCTCCGGGACCGAATCGGCGACCACACCCGCGCCCGTGTGGAAATAAATCGCGCGTCGGTCGCGAACTGCGGCACGGATGAGAATGCTCAACTGGCTTTCGCGGTTGAAACCGAGATAACCAAGCGCGCCGGTGTAGGGTCCGCGCGCGACCGGTTCCAACTCGTCAATGATTTCCATCGCGCGAATTTTTGGCGCGCCCGTGATGCTGCCGCCGGGAAAGCACGCGGCAAAGGCGGCGAAATGGGTGACGTCCGGCCGGAGGCGGCCCTCGACCGTGGAGACGAGATGCTGCACCTGTGGGTAGCGTTCCAGCCTGACCAGTTCCGGCACCTGGACCGACCCGTATTCGCAAACCCTGCCCAGGTCGTTGCGCAACAGATCGGTGATCATCACAAGTTCGGCCATTTCCTTCCCGCTGGTCTGCAACTCGTACGTGAGCTGCGCATCGCGGGTTGGATCGGCATCGCGGGGTCGCGTGCCCTTGATTGGCCGCGTCTGGATGTGCGGCCCGCTCAGGTGGAGGAACAGCTCTGGCGACGAAGAGGCGATTTGAAACTCGCCGCAGTCGAGAAACGCGGCGAACGGCGCGGGCGAAACGGCGGCCAGGCGCTGGAACAATTCCCAGCCGCGCATCGCCCGGGACGAGGCGAGCCGTTGCGAGAGGTTGACCTGATAGATATCGCCCGCGCGGATGTAACGCTGGGCGCGCCCGACCGCTGCGATGAACCCGGCGCGGGAAAAACTGGAACCCAGAGGCGGGCCGGGAATGCCCCGCGCAGCTTCAAACCTGGCGGACGCGGGGAGGCAATCATTTCTTCCGAAAGACTTCCGGAGCCGCGCCTGCCAGAACTCGAGCTGCCCTTTTGCCTTGTCGTCGCTGCGGGAACCGTCCACGTCGAGGCCCGTTGCCACAATCCACGTCTTTCCCAGGTGTTGATCGAAGACGACGAGGCTGTCGTATAATCCCACGTGGCAATCGGGCCATTCGAGATCGTTGACTGCTCTTTGTGGGAGTCGCGGCTCGACGAAATTCTTCAAATCGTAACCCCAGTAACCGAAGCAGCCGCCCAGCGGAAAGGGCAGGTCAACCTCATCCAGGAGTTCATAGCGCGCCATCAGGCTGTCGAGGACACGCCACGGGTTGCCAAACTGAACATGGCGGCCTGCGCGTGAGCGCAGCTCACATCGCGAGCCGGATGAACGGAAGGTGAGGAACGGCCGCGCCGCGGCGAACGAATACCGTGCCTGCCGCGAATCAAAAAGCGAGCTCTGCAAAAATACGACTCCGGGTTCGGTGCGGAGTTGCTGGACAAGCGACTCCGGCGAAGGCGGCGTGTCTGCTTCGTGGATCGAAGGGCGCATTTGGACTTGGGTCTCGATCGCGGCGCGGTTCTACGTCCTCTTAAAGCACAGAAAACCGGGGGCGGCAAGTGGGCGATGAATCAGGGTTTGCGCGCCGTCCTCCATACCAGCCAGGTGGATTCGTCGAGCAGGGTGGCTTTGCTGGCGTAAACCGCGTTTTCGGGCGCACCGTCGCGCAACGCCGTGGCGCCGCGGTTCAACCCGGCCTGCGGAGCGTGGTGGGCCAGCATTTGCACAAGCAGGCCCGCTTTCTGGGCGAGATTCAACTCCGGGCGGTCGAAACAATATTTGAACTGAAACGCGGCGGCCTCGGTCTGGAAGCGAATTGCGCCGCCCGTTAGAAAAATGTCAATCAACAAGGCCGAATCATCTTCCACTTTGTGCCGGACATCCGTGACGACCCTTGTGCGGGCTCCACGGATCGGATCGAATGTTGTCACTTTGTTTTCGGTGCGGGTCGTGGTCATGTCGAAGTGGCGGACGGTGCCCGCGGAGATCAGTATGAGATGCTGCCACGGCACCGGGACCGCCCGGCCGAGAGGATCGTAAATCACCAGCGACTCAGGCTGGCATTCCATCCGGCGGACGAATTTCGCGTCGGGCAGTCTTGGCAGATGACCGGCATCGACGATTTCGGTTGCGATCCCTTCACTTTTCAGGGCGCGTTGCAACAGACCTGCGTCATCCGCCGAAAGATTTTTTAGGAGAATCCCGCAGGCGTCGTTGGCGAGTTTGACGGCGTCGGCATCCGTCAGTGCCTTGAGCGACTTGAAGGCGCGTTTGAGTTGGTCCGCGCCTGGCGCGACGGATTTTGCCTGAACGAGACAGTAGGGCATATCAGATGAGCAGGTCGCTCGTTGAAATCGCGCCGGGTTTTAACGACGTCACCAGCGCCAGGTTCAGGTTTTCCGGCCGGAGAAAGTCGCGTGCCACCGCCCGAACTTCGCTGGCGGTGACCTGAGTGAGCCGGCGTTTGATTTCCGCGGGGGGAATGACCCTGCCACAGCCGAGCAGTTGTTCGCCCAGCCACATCATACGGCTTTCGGTGCTTTCCAGGCCGAGGTCAAACTGGCCGATGATGTAGTCGCGTGCGCGGCGGAGTTCGGCGCCGGACGGCGGCCTTTCGACGAGTTGGCGGAACTCGCGCAGGACAAGCCGCAGCGTTTTCGACAAATTACCCGTGTCGAGGCCCGCGGAGATCACCAGATCGCCTGTGTCGTCGAAAAAGCTCAACGAACTGTAGATGCTATAGGCGAGGCCGCGGTCTTCACGAACGACCTGAAACAGGCGTGAACTCATGTTCTCGCCCAGAATCGTATTGAGCAGACGCAACGCGAAGCGCCGCTCGTCGTGGCGGGAGCAGGTACGAACCCCGAGCGCAAACTGGGTTTGTTCCGTTTTTTTTGTAAATAGGCGAAAGCGTGGTTCGGTTTGGCTGTTTTGAGCGGGGGTGAAGCATGGCCTCCGGCCACGCGGGAAACGCGAGGCCAGGCGCGCGATGGCTTTGGTCACGCGCTTGTGCGAGAGGTTGCCCGCGACGGCGATCAACGTCGCTCCAGTCACATAATTGGTCCGTTGAAAATCCAGCAGGCGGGAGCGTTTCAGCGCATCCAGGGTTTTGTCCGTCCCGGTCAGGGGCCGGCCAAGCGGCTGATTTGGCCAGAGTGTTTCGTTGAGGAGTTCCTGGACATGATGCTGCGGCTGGTCCAGATACATCGCCATTTCCTCCTTGATGACGCCCCGCTCCTTTTCGATTTCGACGGGATCGAATTTGGAGTCAAGGAACATGTCGGTCAGCACTTCCAGCAGTTCGCCGAAACGGTCGTGGCGCGCCTTCGAGTAAAAGCAGGTGCTTTCCTCGCCCGTGAAAGCGTTCAGGTAACCGCCGCCGCCCTCGACCGCCTGGGAAATCTCCCGGGCCGAGCGTTTACGCGTGCCTTTGAATAGCATGTGCTCGATGAAATGGGAAGCGCCGTTCAGTTCCGCCGGTTCATACCGCCCGCCCACGCCGACCCACAGACCCAGACTCACGCTGGCCATGTGCGGCATCTCTGCGGTCGCGACTGTAAGACCGTTGGGGAGACGGGTGATCTGGTGCATAACAATGGAAGGCGGCGGAAGAGTCCGGGAACGTCAGGCGATGGCCGGAGGGTGCGTTTCCGGAGCGCTTACGCGACGCTGGTAATCCACAATCGTGTCGATGACCTCCTGCACGTCGTCGGTGACGGTGAACAGGTTGAAGTCCTCCGGGGCAATGTAGCCCCGATTCGCGGTCGTGGTCTTGAGCCAGTGGAGAAGCCCCTTCCAGTATTCGCGTCCGAACAGGATGAGCGGAAAACGCGGCACGCGCTGCGTCTGCACCAGCGTCGCGATTTCAAAAAACTCGTCCAGCGTGCCGAATCCGCCGGGCATGAAAATGAACGCGATGCTGTATTTGGCGAAACAAACTTTACGCGAGAAGAAATAATGGAAGTGAATGGGCACGTTCGCGTAGCGGTTTGGCTTTTGCTCGAACGGCAGCTCGATGTTGAGCCCCACCGATTTTCCGCGGGCCCCGGCGGCGCCTTTGTTGGCCGCTTCCATCAAACCGGGGCCGCCTCCGGTGATGATCGCCAGATTGTGCCCGGCGAGTTCGCGTCCCAGCCGTGCGGCGACCTTGTATAACGGATCGGTTCGTGGAATCCGCGCCGAACCGAAGATGGTGACGGCCGGGCCCACCTGCGAAAGCGTTTCAAACGAGTCAACAAACTCCGCCATGATGCGGAAAATGCGCCATGGATCTTCCTTGGTGAACCCAAACGTGTGGTCGTTCATGCGTGGAACATAGGCAGTCCGTGGTGGAGAAACAAGCGTGCAGGCCGGTGCGAAACAGTTTGAGCGCGTCTTCCGGTTGCGCTAACTTTTTAGGGCGCGCCGTCGAAAAATCGCACGGCGCGCCTTGGTGGACCGCGCAGCAGGGCGCGGTTTACGACGGCCAGCCGGGGAGAGGTACCCCGGCTGGCTCCTCCCGACACGGAGAAGCTATGAGCATCCCAGGCTTTCACCGCAATTGAGGCATTTATAGCACGCCCCATTGCGGACGGCGACATGGCCGCAATTCGGACAGGTCGGCGCGTCTTGTTGAAAGTGCGCTATCACGTCGCTGATGCTGGTGATGGCGCGGGCGGGCGGCGCATTGTGCCCGTTCCCGTTCCCGCCGTTGGTCGGGGGCGGCCGCACATTGAGGGTCGTATCATCCTCGGACAGCGGGAGCTCGGGAACCGGGCGGTTTATTTTTTTTTTCTGTTCCTCGAGCAGGCCGGGAATGGGCAGATCCGGTTGTCTGGCGCCGTTGGCCTCGCGGTAACCTGGAACAAATTGGAGCGCCATCCAGCGGAAGACGTAGTCGGTGATGGACGAGGCGTTGCGAATCTCCGGATTTTTGGTGAAGCCGCTTGGTTCAAACCGCTGGTGCGCGAATTTTCTCACCAGCGCCTCCAGGGGGACGCCGTATTGCAGGGCCATGCTGGTCAGCGTGCCGATGCTGTCCATCAACCCGCCGATGGTCGAACCTTCCTTGGCCATCGTGATGAACAGTTCGCCCGGCTGACCATCTTCGAACAAACCGACGGTGAGGTAACCCTCATGACCGGCGATGTCGAACTTGTGCGTGATGGCGGTGCGTGTTTCCGGCAGACGGCGCCGCAACGGTTGAACCGCCTGCGCCCGCAGGCGGGTGACTTCCTCCTCCAATTCCCTGACGCGGGGCAACAGCTTTGCGGCCTCACCCTCCGGCCGGTCACCGCCCTCGCTGGTCTTCCTGGTGTTGAGCGGCTGCGAACGTTTTGACCCATCGCGATAAATGGCCACGCACTTGAGCCCCATTTTCCATGCGTCAACGTAGGCGTTGCGGATGTCCTCCGCAGTGGCCTCGTTTGGTAGATTGACAGTTTTGGAAATGGCGCCGCTGATGAACGGCTGCGTGGCGGCCATCATTTTCAAATGAGCCATGTAGTGAATGCTGCGCTTGCCGCGATACGCCTTGAAGGCGCAATCAAACACCGGCAGGTGCTCCGGTTTCAGGCCGCTTTGAACGATCCGGCCGTTATCCTGAAGAGTCTCAATAGTGTCGAATTTTTCGATATGGCCGATGATGCCTTCGATTTCCTGCGTCCCGTAACCGAGGCGGCGCAACGCTTCGGGCACGGTGCGGTTGACGATCTTCAGCATGCCGCCACCGGCCAGCAGTTTGTATTTCACGAGCGCGATGTCGGGCTCGACG
>DATNDF010000376.1 GCA_035607015.1 Candidatus Angelobacter sp.
GGTCTGGGGTTGGGGCTGGAACTCGGCGGGAGAACTCGGAGACGGAACCACCAATGCGACCCTGGTGCCGGTAAAGGTCGTCGGCCTCACCAACCCCGCCGTCGTGTCCGCCGGCTACAAGTTCAGCATTGCGCTGATGCCGGACGGCACCGTCTTCCAATGGGGCCATGGCCGCGTCATCGGGAACAGCTACACTCCCGTCCCAACTCCGGGGTTGTCCAATATCATCGCCATCTCCGCCGGATGGGACCAGGCGCTGGCACTCAGGTCGGACCACACCGTCTGGGCGTGGGGACTTAACGGCGTCGGCGAAATCGGCGACGGCACCACCAACAATCGGCCGGCCCCGGTGCAGGTCACGACGCTGAGCAACATCGTCGCCGTCTCCGGCGGCGACTGGCACTCCTCGGCGCTCGACTCCGACGGCACAATCTGGAAATGGGGTCGGAACGACGTGGGGCAGCTCGGCAACGGGACCGCCGACGGCGCCGGCAACTACATTGCCCATCCGTTGCCGGCAAAAATCCAGCTCGACAACAACGGCGCCGGCTTCAGCAACATTGTCATGGTGGCGGCCCGGGACTGGCACAACATCGCCGTCAAATCCGACGGCTCGGTCTGGCAATGGGGCGCGAATGACCAGGGCCAGTGCGGCGACAACACGACTGTTGACCGGTGGCGTCCGGTGCAGGTCGCCGGACTCGGGGCGAGAGTTGGCCTGTCCTTGAACATCCGACCCAACTTGCAACCCGGCCAGTATGATCTTCGTTGGGCCAGCGCAACCGGCGAATTTTTCAACGTCGAATACACGACGAACCTCACGACGGGTTTCGGCGCCCTCCTGCTCACAAATGTCTTGGCAACTCCACCGACAAATTCGGTGACCGTGACGGCCACCAACGCGGGCCGCTTTTACCGCCTTAAATTCTGATCGCCGGAGCAACCCTGGACAGGCACGCGCGTGATTGCATCGTGACAGTTTCGTGGTCTTCCGTTAGAAACCAGCCATGCCGAGCCGGGAGAAACTTGTCGAATTCGAAGAGCTGCCATGACCGCAACGGGGTTGTATCACCTCCGCGCCGGAACGACGCAACCCCGTTGGGGTAGATGAGAATTTTTATTCGGCCACCCAGGGTAGTCGTGTCGCTCCAACCCTGGGCTGGATGACATTGCCCCGTTGGGGCAAACCGAACCGCGTATGAAAACATCACGCTCACACCCGAAGAAATCGCCCGCGTCGAAGGCGCGGCGTAAATGTGTAGCGTCGAGCCTGCGGATAGATCATCGGGCCACAGGCCCGACCCTACAACGCCGCCATGAATTCCACGAGTGTCGCGCCCGGCCAGGTTCACACCAGGCCGGTTCAATTCTGATTTTGAAAACCAGATCGCTCAACGTATGATCATCCCCATCAGCCAGTGTTCACGACCCAAAATCGACCCATCATGAAAGACGTATCACCCGTGTTTCTCAGGCATCCGCTCCTGCTCATGTTCCTTCTTGCCGCAACCGCCCGCGCCGGTCTCGTCAAGCTCGCCGAGAGCGGCGACCCCGAACCCGGCAGCACGAATCAATTCTTCATCATCAGCCAGGACCCGACCATAAACGAGCGCGGCCAGGTCGCGTTTTACACGGACCTCCGCAACACCAGCGGCTTTGCGCAGGGGTTCGGATTTTTCCTTGCCGACGGTGACACGAACACGACCATCGCCTGCACCGGCGAAGCCCCGCCGGATGCGAACGGATATTTTAACACGTTCCACGAACCGGCCGCGCTCAACGCCAGCAATCAGGTTTTTCTCGCGAATTTGGCCAGCACACTCGGAGGCAGCTCGGACAACGCGGGCATTTATCAGCTCAGCGGCGGAGTCCTCACCCAACTGGCTCGCAAAGGTCAACCGGCAACACCGGAAAGCGGCACGTTCCAGGGTCTGGCGAACGCTTCGATTCCAGTCAACCGCAGCGGCCAGACTGCGTTTACCGGCCAGACGAGTTCCAATATCGTGGCTCTGTTCCGTTCAACGGGTACGACGCTCACGCGTCTGGCCTGGTACAACGAGCCTTCACCGGATGGCAACGGCACTCTGGGCAATCTGTTCGCCGCTCCGGCTCTGAACAACAATGGACAGGTCGCATTCTTCAGCACAATCTTCTCTTCGACCAACAGCAGCAGCTTCGCGTTTCTTCTCGCGGATGGAAATTCGCTCAAAGTTTTGACCCGCTCACAGCAAGCTTCCCCCGATGGCAACGGCGTTTTCCTTCTCTTTCCGAACGAACTGCCGGCGATAAATGACCATGGCCAGATGGCTTTTATCGCGGACCTCACTGGAACGACCGGTGGCTCGGCTGATAATGAAGGATTGTATCGCACCGACGGCAATACAACGGTTCAACTCGCGCGCAAGGGTCAGTTCGTTCCGAACGGCAACGGAAGGTTTCTCGACTTCGGACAATCTTACGTTGCCATCAACAACAACGGACAGGTCGCCTTTTTCGCTGACCTTACCGGGACGACCGGCGGCAATTCGGACAATGCGGGAATCTTCCTTGCCGACGGCAACACCGTGACTCAACTCGCGCGCAAAGGCCAGACCGCGCCGGACACCAATGGCGTTTACTCCACCTTCGGCCTCAATCGTCCGGCCCTGAACAATAAAGGCCAGGTGGCATTCAGGGCCACGCTCACAGGCACGAGCGGCGGCACGACCGATAACCAGGGGGTTTTCCTCGTAGATGCCGATGGCTCGATTCTTCAGATCATCCGCGCCGGTCAAGTGATCGACGGCGAAACAGTCTTCACGCCGAATTTTCTCGAAGGGCCGAATTACGGCGGCATGACCGGCTTGAATGACGAAGGGCAGATGGCCGTGTGGTCGGCCCTGAACGGAAATCATGCCGTCTATCTGTGGAGTCGTCCGAAAATGGGTGAAGTCGTCAAGACGGCCAGCACGGTCACCGTCGGTTGGACCAGCTTCGGCGGAGGAACGAATGTCCTGCAAGCCGCTCCGTCGCCGACCGCTTCTTTCACGAACATCGCGGTGATTTCCCTTCGCGCGAACCGGTTGGTCCGGACGAATTATTCAGAGCCCGTTATCACCAACGCGCAGATGCGCATTTATCGCGTCAACGAAATCAGCAAATAAACGCTCCGCTCTGTCGCTCCCGGTTCGCCAGTAATTCGCGAAAAATTTCTCTTCGATGGGAAAATGGGAAAGCACGGACGGAATTCAAAATTGCCGTGCTGCCCGGGCTCATGTAAAACCGGACCATGCCGGACCGGGAGAAACTTGCCGAATTCGAAGTGCTGCCATGACTGCAACGGGGTTGTATCACCTCCGCGCCGGAACGACGCAACCCCGTTGGGGTAGATGAGAATTTTTATTCGTCCACCCAGGGTAGTCGCGTCGCTCCAACCCTGGGCTGGATGACATTGCCCCGTTGGGGCAAACCGAACCGCGCATGAAAACATCACGCTCACACTCGAAGAATTCGCCCGCGTCGAAGGCGCGGCGTAAATGTGTACCGTCGAGCCTGCGGATAGATCATCGGGCCACAGGCCCGACCCTACAACGCCGCCATGAATTCCGCGCGTGGCGCGCGTCGTTGCCCACCGCGCTGGAACGCGACACGTTGCTCATGCCGGACGCCATCGCCGAAAGCGTGGTGCAGGAAGCGGAACGTTTTCTCAAAGCCGATCAAACCGGAAACATCTGCCGGAGCCTGAACACATCCCGGTCGTAAAACGCGCCCCGGGTGGTCAGCGTTGAATCGGATAAAGTCGAGCCGCCCTCGCGTGTCTCTTCTGCATTTGCGTTTGCCCGGCATGGGCGGTTCCGGAACCGGGGCAAATCCAGGCTTGCATCCAGCGGCGTAAAGGCGTCGAATGGGGACAGGGAATTGAGGGGTTTCGTGGAGATTTATGGTAGCAGTATCAGTCATTCAGCTTCTGCCTGGAGAAAAATCACGGACTCCGTACCGCAACCCCGATCCGCCGCCTCTCGTCGCACAGCAGAAACATCCGTTTCAATCCATCTTCCACGGCCCGTCCGGCGAAAGATTCCGGACCACACTTTCGCGGGACCACCCTGCGGCAGATGCGCCATCAACCCGTGGGAAGGGCACGACGGTTTTCGTGGAATGAATGCCTTTCTCATGCCCTTTATCGCCTCACGCCGGAAATCGCAGGTTCATCCGGGCCGGAACGGAGGGTTCCGATGAACATTCTCATCGTGGATGATGATGCGGGGAACCGGAAGCTGCTCCGGGTGACGATTGAAGCGGAGGGCCACCATACGGTCGAAGCGGAGGACGGTGTGCAGGCGCTGGCGGTGCTCGAGCGCGAGCCGGTGGACGGAATCATCTCGGACATCCTCATGCCGAACATGGACGGTTACCGGCTCTGCACCGAGGTGCGCAAGAGTCCACGGTTCAATCTCCTGCCGTTCATCATCTACACGTCCACCTTCACGTCGCCCGGCGACGAACGACTCGCGCGGGAGGTCGGCGCGGATGAGTACCTCAAGAAACCGTCCTCGACGCAGACCATCCTGGCCGCGTTCTCGCGGGTCGTTGCCGAGGGAAAGCCGGGGCGCCCGGTTGTCACGCAACAGAAGGAGGAACTGCTGCTGGTCAGGGAATACAGCGATCTGCTGGTCAAAAAACTCGAGGAAAAACACCGGGACCTTCAACGGCAGACGGAAGAGCTGCGGAGGAGCGAGGGGCGCAACCGCATGCTCGCCGCAATCGTCGAGTCTTCCGACGACGCGATCATCGGCAAGGCCCTCGATGGAACCATCACGAGCTGGAATCCGGGCGCGAGGTGGATTTACGGGTACACGGCGGAGGAAGCGGTGGGCAGGCACATATCGATGATCTTTCCGCCCGGCCGCGCCGATGAATGGCGCGCTCTGCTCGAGCGGGCCGCGCGCGGCGAGCGGGTCGAGGGCATCGAGACGGAGCGGATAAGAAAGGACGGCACGCCGGTGGAAGTGTCCATCAAACTTTCGGCGATCCGGGACGAAGCCGGGCAGGTCGTGGGCATCTCCGCCATCGGGCGTGATCTCGCGGAGCGCAAGAAGCTGGAGCGCGAAGTCGCGGTGCGCGAGCACCGCTTGAACTCTTTCTTTGCGGGCGCCACGGCCGGGCTGGCGGTCCTGGACAGGGAACTCCGCTTCGTCCAGATCAACGACACGCTGGCCGGAATGAATGGACTGCCGGCCAAAGACCATCTGGGCAGGACCGTCCGGGAAGTCGTGCCCAAGCTGGCCCCGGTCGTTGAGCCGGTGTTCCGGAAGGTGCTCGCCACGGGCGAACCGGTTTTGAATGTGGAACTGACCGGCGAAACGGCGCTCCGGCCGGGTGCTCAGCGGCATTGGGTGGAGTCACTCTTTCCGGTCGTGGGGCGGGACGGAGGCGTGGAAGGAGTCGGCGCGGTGGTGGTGGAAATCACCGACCGGAAACGGGCGGAGGAGGCGTTGCGCAGCTCGGAGGCGAAGTTGCGGGCGCTGGCGGCGCACCTGCAGGTGGTGCGGGAGGAGGAGCGGACCCGCATCTCGCGGGAGATTCACGATGAACTGGGCCAGATGCTCACCGGCCTCAAAATGGATCTGCGCTGGATGCACCGGAAACTGGCCGGCCGGATGTCCGCCGAAACCTCGGCGGCGATAAAACAAAAGCTGGATGAAGCCGGGAAGCTGGCGGACGACACCATCGAAACCGTCCAGCGAATCGCGGCGGACCTTCGACCGGGTATCCTGGACAGCCTCGGTTTGACGGCGGCGCTGGGTTACGAGGAGAACCGGTTTGCGGAGCGCAGCGGGATTCGATGCAAAACGACCCTGGCGGAGGGACTGCCGGCGCTGGGCCGCGACGTCAACACAAACCTTTTCCGCATCTATCAGGAGATGCTGACCAATGTCGCGCGCCATGCCGATGCCCGCACCGTTGAAGTGCGGCTCACGGAACAACGGAAGGGCTGGTTGCTGCTGGAGGTGCAGGACGACGGAAAGGGAATTTCAGACGATGCCGCAGCCAAACCGACCTCGCTCGGCCTGGTGGGGATGAGCGAGCGCGCCGAATCGCTCGGGGGCCGCATCTGCATTGAAGGCGCGACGGGAAGCGGAACCACGGTCAAATTGTGGGTCCCCGTTGAGAAACGGAGTTAGTCCATGACGCGAGTCCTCATTGCCGACGATCATCAGGTGGTCCGCCACGGACTGAGGCAGATTCTGCAGGACGAATTCAAGGAGTTCCATATCGGGGAGGCAAATGACTCCGCCCGGGCCGTCGAACTGGTCGCGTCACAGCCGTGGGACCTGGTGTTGCTGGACATCAACATGCCGGGTCGCGGCGACCTCGACGCGCTCGCGGAGATCCGGCGGTTGCGCCCCAAACTGCCGATCC
>DATNDF010000377.1 GCA_035607015.1 Candidatus Angelobacter sp.
CACTCACCATGACACCGGTGAGCGATCCGAATAATCCATATTTGACCTATTCCGGCACTCTTGTTGGGACCAGCCTGCCCATCAATTATGTCAATTTTCGTCAATGGAATACTGCCTCCAGCGGCCTCGATGACACGGCGAATAACTTTCACATCAGCAGCATGACCCTTCAGGCCCCGCCACCGGGCCCAACGTTGAACATTCAGCCATCCGGCCCGAACGTCGTTCTATCGTGGACGACGAACGCTGCCAATTTCGTCCTCGCCTCCAGCCCAAGCCTGACGAATGGGTCCGTCTGGAACACGAACCTGCCCGCGCCCATTGCAGTCGGTGACCAAAACTTTGTGACCAACCCGATCTCAGGTCCGCAGCAGTTCTACCGCCTGCAACAATCCCAATAGGCGCGCAAACTCAGAGTGCAGGCGGCCAATCGAATGAGTTATCAGCAACCTGACCTCTCGCGGCGTAAATTCCTGGGAACAGTTTCGCTGGCCGCGGCAGGGCTGGCGATGCCGGAATCCTTGTTCGCCGGGCAATCGCCAAAAGGCATCCGGTTCGCCCCACTCGCCCAGTTTGATTACGGCGACGTCACCCTTTCGAGCGAACTTCACGAGAAACAATTGGCGGAAACCCATCGCGTCCTGATGGGCCTGAGCGATGACAGCCTGCTGAAACCTCTGCGTTTAATGAGCGGCCAGCCGGCTCCGGGCGAGGACATCGGTGGCTGGTATCGTTACAACCCGGATTACAAGTACGGCGACCCGGACGGTTTCGCCCCGAGTTGCACGTTTGGTCAATGGGTGTCCGCGCTTGCCCGAATGTACGCCATCACGCGAGACCAGGCGACCCGCCAGAAAGTGCTGCGGTTGAATCGCCTCTACGCCGAAACGATTTCGGGCGATTACTATGATAAGAATCGATTCCCGACGTACTGCTACGATAAAATTGTCTGCGGGCTGATTGACTCGCACAAATATGTCGGCGACCGCGACGCTTTCTCGATTCTTGACCACACCACCAATACTGCATTGCCTCATTTTCCGGGGCGCGCGGTGGAGCATGGGACCGCCTGGCGGCCTAATAAGGATTTCCTTTGGACCTGGGACGAGTCCTACACAATTTCAGAAAATCTTTTTCTAGCTTATCAGTGTGGCGCCGGGAAGCGCTATCGCGAGTTGGGCCGGCAATATCTTGATGATGCATATTACGATCCGCTGGCTGACGGCTGGAATAATCTCGCGGGACGCCACGCCTACAGCCACGTCAACTCCCTGGGGTCAGCCATGCAGGCATACCTCACGCTGGGCAGCAAAAAGCATCTCCACGCCGCGCAAAACGGCTTTGACATGCTGGCCAAACAAAGCTTCGCGACAGGAGGATGGGGGCCAGATGAAACACTCTGTGCGCCCGGCGGGTCGGATCTTTACAACAGCCTCTCCAATACTCACGCAAGTTTCGAGACACCGTGCGGTTCCTACGCGCATTTCAAACTCACCCGCTACCTGCTGCGAGTCACGCGTGATTCCCGGTATGGCGACAGCATGGAGAGAGTCATGTACAACACCGTGCTCGGGGCAAAGCCGCTGATGCCCGACGGCCGGACCTTTTACTATTCCGATTACAATTTCAAAGGCACAAAATTCTATCGCGACAATCAACATTGGTCGTGCTGCTCGGGCACACTGCCCCAGGTTGCCGCCGATTATCGCATCAATACTTACTTCCACGATCCAAACGGCGTTTGGGTGAATTTGTATATCCCCTCCACGTTGCGCTGGAAGCAAAACGGAGCGGAGGTTGTCCTCAATCAATCAACCCAATACCCGTATGACAACGCGGTGCAATTCGATCTCCAGATCTCGCGGGCAAGAGACTTTACATTGAATTTCCGCATCCCCGCCTGGGCCACGGGCGCTTCGATCTCAGTGAATGGACGCCGCGTCTCGGCTGAAGTAATTCCCGGCGCCTTTGCACCCGTGCGCCGCCAATGGAACACCGGCGACCGCATCGACCTGATTTTGCCGATGACAACTCGCCTGGAGCCGATTGACCAGCAGCATCCGGATACAGTCGCCCTGCTGCACGGCCCGCTGGTGCTGTTCGCCATCACGGACACGGTTCCTTCAGTGACACGGACGAATCTGTTGGCGGCTAAAAGAACAGGCCAGCGAAGTTGGGAGGCGACAACCATCGGGACGCCGATTAAGCTGTTGCCCTTCGTCGAAATTGCAAGTGAGCCGTATTCGACCTATCTGCGGGTGAGTTAAATCTTATAAGACATGAAAAAATTCCTGTGGGCCAAGGCCGTGTTTCTTCTGAGCTTTGGCTGCTCCACAGTTTTCGCCAACCAGAGTTTCTCGGTTGTTAATGGAGACTTCGAAAATGGACTCACCGCCTGGAACACCAGCGGCGCCGTCCGTCTGGAAACGCAGGCTCCATTGGAGGGAAAGTCTTCAGTAATCCTCGGCCCTGGCGCCGGCTCACTTTCGCAACGAATCGAGATCGGCAGCGGAAACGATTTCACCCTGTCCGCCCTCGTCCAGTCGGATCACACGAACGGATATGTTTTTGCCATCCGCTTCCTGGACAAAAGTGGGCATGAGGTGATGAAGGTCGACTCGTTAAACGACATCCACAGGGACAAAAAAGATCCACGCAAGTTCTCTCACTTCATGGAAGCACACCCGCTCACGAAGTGGATGGAAATCGACTTTTCCAAGGATGCATCGCCCGGTTCCGTCACCGTGGACCAGGTAAAACTGGAGATGACGGACGAAAACGCCGCCGACCTGAAACCAACGTGCAATTTGGATGAAGCGATGCAACCGTTTTGGCTCGGCAAGAGAATCAACCGAGAGGCCGTCCTGATGCTTTCAACGAATGGAGAACCGGCTGCCGGTCAGTTGATGTTTCATCCGACGCGAATCATCTCAGTCCAGGACTACGGCCTGACCACAAATTATTCCGAAGGCACAGACTACACTCTCGACGGACGGACGCTCGTTTGCACCGCGTCATCACGCATGACGCAGGTCCGAAGCGAGAACCTGCTTAAAGGGGAGTATCAGTGGAACGTCGTCGGCGGCAAGCAGGTGATGGTGACCTACGAACACGATGATAGCTGGAACCATCCAATCCCGGGCTTCCTCGGCGATGGTTTGCCACACACGCTCGGAATACTTCAAAAGCGCGCCCCTCTGACCGTGGTGGCGTACGGAGACAGCATCACCCATGGGCTCGGCGGAAGCCGCCTCTCGCACATCCGACCCTATCTGCCGCCATGGCCCGAACTTTTTGTGCATCGCTTGAAGGAGATTTATCACGACAGGAAAATTCAGTTTTTTAACTCCGCTCAAAGCGGCGCTGATTCAAAATGGGCGGACACCTACGCGGAGCCGATGGTTGCATCCTTGAATCCCGGCCTCGTGATTGTCGCCTTTGGACAGAACGATTTCTGGAGCATTCCCGCGGATACATTTTCCAATCATATCGCGAACGTCATCAAAACTGTTCGCCACCAAAACCCCAATGCCGAGTTTCTTCTGGTTTCCACCATGCGATTCGATCCGGCTTACACGACCAACGCACAATACTGGAACGTCGTCGGAGATTACGCCACGACTTTGAAGGCGATGACCGGACCCGGCGTGCAATTCGTGGACATGACCGCCATCAGCGGGTGGGTGTTTGCGGCCAAAAAACCCAAAGACTGTATCAACGACCCGCTGCACCCGAACGATTATCTCGCGCGCTGGTACGCCCAGAGTCTCGTCGCCGCCCTTGACCCGTCTTCCGGAAAATCGTCCCCCCCAACCGAGGGGACAGAGAGCGATACCGCCATGTTCGATGCAGCACCCTTCGCGATTCCTTTGCCCGAAGGCAACGGCTTGATGTGGGAAGACCCGCGCGAAATACATTCCGTCGTCGTGGATTTTGCCGAGCCTATTCCCGCGGAATCAAAACTGCGGATCGAGTACTGGGGAAGCCACTGGCCGAAGGAGCATTTGCCCAAAGATCAGGAATTGGGCAATGGCTGGTCCGGTTGGATGGAACTCGGGAATTGGTACAACGGCGGGTGGCGAGTGGCCGATGCAGTGCAATCTATTTCCGGCCGGTCCGTTCAGTTCACCTTTCGACCGATCAACGAGCACGAATTCCCGAGTCTCACAAATTACGCTTCCAACGGACGATTCACCCTGAAGGTCCGCGTTGCGTCAAATCAGACCTTCCCGAAAATCCTTCGGATTCACGCTCTGACCGACTCCACACTCACGGACCGCTCCGTGCGAATTGCCTGGGAACACACTCCGGCTAAATCTGAGGTTCAAGCTGAAGCATTTAACGGGCGGATTCTGAACACCACAACAAAGGGAAGCATCTCCACGTTTCGAGTTCGCACAGCCGTCAACAGCGATCCGAATACGTTCG
>DATNDF010000378.1 GCA_035607015.1 Candidatus Angelobacter sp.
CTTCGGCAGTTCTCGCAACCACGAACGTGATCGCGGCCACAATCGGGAAAGACCTCCCCAGAAGGACAGCCCGATCAACAGGCCGCAGCCGACTGTCATCAGGAGAATGAACCCGGCCAGAGCCGCCAGCCGTCTGTGCGCTTGGAGCAGCGACAGATTCGGAACCATCATCAGGCAGGCGAACAGCAGCATCGCGAACAGACCGAGCAGTCGGTCAACCACCACTGTCACCACGGCCTCCGTTTTTTTGTGGTGTGTTTCCCTCGCCGCGTAATACGCCTTCAACAGGTCTCCTCCGGTGGATCCGAGCAGGAAGGAGTTAAAAAAGTGGGCCACGAAGGAAATCTCGGCGGCGCGGCCCAACGACAAATCCAGCCCGTGGACACGCAGCACCATCCGCCAGCGAAAAACACCCAACCAGATGGTCAACCCCATGAAAGCGAGAGAGAGGAACATCGCGGTCCGGTCAACCAGCCTCAACGTGTGCCAGAGCTCACGCGGTCCCGAGGTCCACGCCGCCTGCCATTGGGCGGCGCGCGAAAGCTCCTTCCAGGAATGCCCCTGGCTTTCCCATCCCCTCCGGCCTTCGTTGAGGAAGATCGAGTGCAGAATCCAGAGCATGAGCGACGCGCAGACCGCAAGACGCCAGCCCACCCGCCAGGTTTTCCGCGGTGTGCTCACTCGTCGCCCCAGATGCTCTTCAAATGCCCGACGCCCCGCTCCAGATCCTCCGCAGTCACGCCGGGACTGAGTTCAAACACCTTGATGTGCTCCGGTCTGACCATCGGTTTGAGGACGGCGAAATCAATTGTCCCGGAACCTGGCGGGCAATGGTCCCGCGCTGGAAACTGCACGTCGTGAATGTGAAAACCCGCCAGCCGGTTCGACAGTGATTCCAGGTGCATCGCGTGGTGAATGAATCCGAGATTCTCTTTGATCTGCGCGTGGCCGGTATCGTGCCAGTAACAGATGACCGGATTGTTGAATTCCTTGAAGAACAATGTGAAGTCGCTTTCGAGTGGTATCTCCTCCAAAGCTTCCCGGTTTTCAACGCCAAGTTTGATGCCGCGCGCTTCGGCTTCCACCGCAAGCCTCGTGAGCATTTCGTTGGCAAGCTGGACGTGACGTTCCTTTTTCTGTTCCCGCTTGTCCATGACCTCGGCGCAAAGTTTTTCGTACTTGGGAGTCTGCTGCTGGCCGGCCTCGACCATGGCGATCATCTTGTCGGTGTAATCCTTCAGGTCTATACAGCCCAGGTGAAGCACCACCAGCCTTGCTCGCAATCGTTGCGCGGTTTCAAGTGTTTTGAGCGAATAACGCCAGGCATTCTCGCGTTCCCGGGGGTCGAGCGACGAGAACTTGAAAAGATTGGGGTTCGCCTGATTTACGCCGATCGGCAGCGGACAAAAGTTGTGCAGCGTGGAAATCCTGATGTCGCCGGCGTCCACCGCGTCAATAATCCCCGGCAGCAGACTGATGCGGATGCCGTGGCTTAGTTCGCAGTACTCGAATCCGAGGTCGCGGATCTCCCGCAGCATGGCGCGACCGTCGGTGTGGCGGTGTGAATTCCAGCAGGTGGAAAGGGAATACATAAAAAGGGCCGAGCGCGTTTATGAATCTGGACGACGCTCGGCCCCGGCGATTCGATTACTTACAAATCAGCATACCGGGCGCTTAACATGGCCGAAAAACGCGCCATCTTCATTTTGCGACGGCGCCGTTCGCTCGGCTTTTCATAATGCCGGTGGTTGCGAACTTCCTTCAGCGTGCCTTCACGATCGATCTTCTTCTTCAATCGCCGCAGCGCCTTCTCCACCGATTCGCCCTTTTTAAGTTTGATCTCTGTCAACGCAGATTCACTTCCTCTCCGGGACCTGGACTCCCGCGGACAACCATTGTCCGCTTCGGCCTTCAAGTCAGGGGCACGAGAGTAGTTTTGGCCTGCCACCACTGTCAACTTGCAAAGCTGGGCGCAACGCGGACGAAATCGCAGATTTCTCCCATGGATCGGGCCTTTACTCGTTTCCCAACCCTCACTTATCTGGAAACGGCGCTAAACGGCTTGCTTTCGATGGTCGGCCACCCCATGTTAGCGCCCGCATGGGTCTGCCCCGCCAAACTGTGCCGCTCAATCCGGAGCAGGTCGCCGAATTGCACCGGAAACTCTCGGACCTGCGCCACAACGTCAACAATCATCTCGCCTTGATGGTAGCCGCGCTCGAACTCATTCGCCGCAAGCCGGAAATGGTCGAGCGCATGCTTAACAATCTTACCGAGCAGCCACAGAAAATTCTCGAGGAATTGAAAAGATTCTCCGAGGAATTGGAACGGGCCCTGAATATCACTCGCGATTAGCCCGCGCCAACCGGCCCGGTGCGGATTTCAGCTTCCGTGATTGCCGCGGAGATTCCGGTCCGAGATGCAAGCCGAACGACCGCAGGCCGTGAAGCGGGCTTTCGGTTGTAACCTTCATTCTTCCATTTCCGTCTTGCGGTGTGTCGGACAAAGACCGAGACACTGGCAGCGCACAATTCATGAACTGCAGAAAGTACATCTCATGCGCACTCGCGGCTTTTATAGGATTGGGTATCGCCCACACGGTGCCCGCGGCGGACCTCGTCGAGGGCACAGACGTTCAAACGAGCCGACAGCAATTTCGCGAGAAACTGAAGGGCATGACACAGGAGGAACGCCGGGCTGCCACCAAGAAATGGCGCGAAGAACACTCCCGAGCCGGAGCGCTTCGCGAGAAACTGCGCAAACGACGCGAGCAGACAAAAAATCTCACGCCCGAACAGCGCGAAGCCAGACGCAAGGAAATGCGCGCTCAAATGGAGAAACGGCTGGACAGACTGAAGAAGAAACAGGCCGGCGGCACTCTCAGCGACCGGGAAAAACAACGATTAAAACGGTTGGAACGCGTCATGAGCAACACCGGCCGCCGGAGGGCCTCCGGAAACCAGGGAGCAAAACCGTCCGAGGACGGCAAGCCGCTGGAACAGTAAATTGACGACGCGTTGCGAGAACACTTTCGGTACAAGGTTGGTTTGGGTTGATGGAAAGCCACCGCGTTCGCGGTGGCTTTCCGCTTTCGTGCCTCCGGCGATTATGCCAGATTCCGCGGTTGTGGAACGCACCGATGCGGAGTTGATCGCCGCCGTGTTGAACGGTGACGCCGCATGCTTTGAACCGTTGGTGATAAAATATCAACCCCGTGTCTTCGCCACGGCCCGGCGTTACGCGCGCCGCGAAAGCGAAGTCGAGGACATTGTCCAGGAAGTATTCTTCAAGGCGTTTCAAAAACTTGGGAGTTTCCGCGGTGACGCGCCCTTCGAACACTGGCTTATGCGGCTGGCGGTGCGCACCTGCTATGATTTCTTGCGCGCGCATCAGAGGAACCGGGAAATGCCGTTCGCGGACATTTCCGCCGAGGAAGGCGACTGGCTGGAACGTTTTGGCGCGAATCCATCCGACGCCGACGAAAATGCCGCCGCCGCGCGCGAACTGGTGGCCCGCGTGCTGGCCCAACTCTCGCCCGCCGCGCGGCTGGTCATCACGCTGCTGGAAATCGAAGACCGCTCAGTGAAGGAAATAGCGGCGTTGACCGGCTGGTCGGTGGCGGTGGTCAAAATCCGCGCTTTCCGCGCCCGCGCTGAAATGCGAAAACATCTGAAAAAACTGGCGCGGGAAAAGTATTTGTAACCCGGATCCCGCGGTTGCCGTCTGTTTGAATCGATCTCGGTATGAATCTCGCCGAACTCCAAAAAAAGCTGCTGGCGGTCGCACGCGCAAACCGGCCCGCCGATCATGTGCCATACGCGTTTGAAAAGCGCGTCATGGCGCACCTGGCAACGAAGCCGGCCCCCGATGTCTTCGCGGTCTGGAACCGGACGCTCTGGCAGGCCGCGGCGCCCTGCGTGGCTGTCATGCTTCTGCTCGGGGCCTGGACTTTTTTTGCCCCGCGAAGCGACAATTCCGGCGTGACGCTGGCCAGCGAATTGGAAAGCGCCCTCTACGCGCCGTTCGACAATCAGACCGAAGCCTGGTGAATGCCTGGAAACCCATCCTCGCCGCTCTGGTAATTTTTGCCGCCGGAGTCGTGACCGGCGGCCTGACCGTCACACTTCGCGAGCCCCGACAAAAGGGCTCAAAAAACTCCCAGGTTCGTATCAAACAACCCGTCCCGATGCCGCGTGAAGGCCAGTTGCGAGAACTTTCGCGCCGCATGCAAAGTGAGCTCGAACTGAGGTCGGAACAATGGGAGCGCATTGAAACCATCATCCGGGAAAGTCAGGAACGGATGAAAACATTGCGGGAGGAAGTCGGTCAGAAGACCGCCGAGGAATTCAGGGAAATGCGTCAGAAAATCCGCGGCGAGCTGTCGCCTGAACAACGGAAGAAATTCGTCGAGATCATGAGGCAGCACGACGAGCGAAACAAACGCAACGACAACAACTCAACCCGCCTGTCACCGCCCGCCACCGGAAAAACTGAATAACCTGCCCGGCCGATCGCCTCATCGCGGTCCTTCAGCGGCCTCTACCACGGCCTCTGTCCCGCTGTGACCGATGATTTTGACCCGCTGGCCACGGTCAATCATTTCACCTTGGGAAATCACGTCGAGGACTTCGTCGCCAAACTGCGCTTTGCCTCCGGGTCGCAGGGACGAGATGGCAACTCCCAACTGTCCGACACGCGCTGATTGTTTCTGCTCGAGTTTTGCCACTGTGCTCATGCCGCTTGCCGTGTTTGAAACGAGCTTCCCGTAAATCGCGGTTTTGGGCAGAAACCGGCTCAATACAAACA
>DATNDF010000379.1 GCA_035607015.1 Candidatus Angelobacter sp.
ATGATTGGGGGCGAACGAGCAAACTGCGCCAGGCCGGGCAAGAACCGGAGCGCTGGCATTGGGTTTATACCGGGACGTGTTTTCGATTGGATCAGCGAGGAAAAACTGTTGGAGGCCGGCCGCTCATCAGTCAACGCGGCTTTGTGGCCACGCGTGAAGGCATTGACGCATTACGTCAGCAGTTGCACGCCGAAGCGCTGCGACGAGGCTTGGGCCAGGCCGCAGGAGCCTTGGTGATTGCCGACGGAGCCGTGTGGATCTGGCGTCTGGCCGACGATCGTTTTGGACAGGCGCGTCAACGGCTGGATTTTTACCATGCCGTTCAGCATTTGGCGGCGGTCGGGCGAGCGCTCCACGGCGAGGACAAAGACAAACTCAAGAGTTGGTTGCGGCCGCTGGTCAAACAACTCAAGAACGAGTCTGCGATCAAAGTCATCAAACAGTTAGACGAGCTCCTCGTCAGCCTGCCTGCCGGAGCTGCGTCCGAGGCGGTGGCCAAAGAAGTGAACTATCTGCGGGAACATCAGGACCGCATGGACTACCGAGCGGGAGGACGGCGCGGTGAGCCCATTGGCAGCGGCGCTATCGAATCGACCTGCCGGCAAACCCAATGCCGCTTCAAACGCCCTGGCCAATACTGGAGCCAACAAGGTGACGAAGCATTGCTCTGCCTGGAAATGTTCTGGCGCAATGAACGTTGGTCTTTGCTCTTTCCTCACAACCGCTCAGCCGACCCCTCTAAAAACTGAGATGCGCCCCTTGGTGTACTGTTGTTCGTATTGACCTTCAATTTCTCCGCCCGACCCGGCACGCTGGCGCAATTCCGCACCGCCTACGGAAACATTGACGTCGAGCTTTACGATCAGGACAAGCCGGTGACGGTGCGCAATTTCCTCCGTTACGTGCAGAGCGGCGCGTACACGAACATGTTTTTCCACCGCTGCCTGACCGGATTTGTGATTCAAAGCGGCGGCTTCAAGGTTACTGATCGCACCGATACCAACGATGCGACGGTGTTCTACGGTGTCTCGAACTTTGGCCCGATCACCAACGAGTTCAACGTCGGGCCGCGCCGAAGCAATGTCTATGGGACCCTTGCCATGGCCAAACTGGACGGCGACCCCGACTCGGCCTCGTCGCAATGGTTTTTCAATCTCGCGGACAACTCGACAAACCTCGACAATCAGAACGGCGGCTTCACGGTCTTCGGCCAAGTCGTGGGAGGCACCAACGTGTTGAACCAGATCAACGCGCTGTCCAAGTCCGAAACGAATGCCGGCGGCATCGTTGACCTGCGCTGGTGGTATGGCAGCCAGGCGGCGGTCTTCAGCGATCTGCCGGTCAGCTCGGGCCTGGATCGTCCCCGGTTCGTGGATCTGAGCTACGTCGATGTCTCGCTGCTGGGCGTGCAGGCGCAGGCCGTGGGCAGCGGCAAAAGGCAGATTTCGTGGAAAAGTGTCGGCAACAAGGTCAACACCGTCGAGTTCGCGACGAATCTCCCGCCGGTGTGGCAGACCCTGGCCACCACGAACGGCACCGGCAGCGTGGTGAGCGTGACGGATTCTTCGACCTCCAATTCGCGGCGGTTCTACCGCGTGCGGGTGGACTATTGAAATTTGAGTTCTCCTGCCGCGCCGGAGGCACGAAGCTGAACGCGTGAAGGTTCTTGTCACGGGCGCAACAGGGTTTGTCGGCCGGGAAGTTATCCGGCAACTCGACGAGGCGGGGCATTCGGTTCGCATTCTGGCGCGCGACCCCGATTCGCAGCGTGTTCTGGATATTGCCGGGCGTTTTCAAGTCGAAGTTCATTGCGGCAACATGCTCGACGCCGCGTCACTCGAAGGCGGACTCCAGCACATTGATGCCGTCATCCATCTCGTCGGCATCATCAGCGAGGTTGGCGAAAACACATTCGAGAATGTCCATGCGCGCGGCACGGAGAATATCGTCAACGCAGCGCGCAAAGCCGGTGCGCGGCGATTCATCCACATGAGCGCGCTGGGCACGCGGCCGAATGCGATTTCACACTACCACCAGTCGAAATGGACGGCGGAGGGAATCGTTCGGCGAAGCGGACTGGACTGGACGATCTTCCGGCCCTCGATCATTTACGGTCCGGGCGATGGCTTCGTGAATCTGTTCGCGCGAATGGCGCGGTTTTCGCCCGTGCTGCCCGTGATGGGTTCCGGGCGGACGCAATTTCAACCGGTGGCCGTCGAAAGTGTGGCCGCCTGCTTTGTGAAAGCGCTGAACGAACATCGTGCGATCGGCATGACACGCGACTTATGCGACACGGAAGTATTCACGCTCGAACAAATCCTGGATTTGATTCTGGAAGTGACTGGACGGAGGCGATTGAAACTGCGCGTTCCGATGTGGCTCGTGCGGTGTCAGGCGGCGGCGCTGGAATTCATTTTTCCGCGGCTGCTGGGCAAAGCGCCACCGCTCAACCGCGATCAACTTCTCATGTTGCTGGAGGACAACGTGGGCGATCCAAGACCGACGATGGAGTTGTTTGAGTTGGAGCCTGTGTCGTTTCGGGAAGGGATTACCAAGTATTTGTTGTGTTAGAGCATTTTAAATAAAACTGTAGCCACAGGAAGCAAACCAATTCATGGCGTCTTGAGGCGTGACTT
>DATNDF010000380.1 GCA_035607015.1 Candidatus Angelobacter sp.
CCGCAGGGGCACATCTGGACGCATCCCGTCATCTCGAATGGAAAGTTATACCTGCGCGACCAGGACATCATTTACTGTTACGACGTGAAAAAAGGGTGACAGGGTTCCTCGATGAAACGGCGCGAATTTCTCAAATCTTCTCTGACAGCGGCGAGCGTGGCCGGTTTGGCCTCGGCGCTCGAAACGTCAGCTGCCGGGCAAAGCCCCGGCGCCGCGCGCGAGTTTTATGAACTGCGTCTCTATCATCTGCGTCGCGGCCCGAAGCAAAAACTGTTCGACGATTTCTATCGAGAAGCCTCCATCCCGGCGATGAACCGCGCCGGTATCGGACCGGTCGGCGTGTTCAATGTCGCTTACGGCCCGGACAGCCCGACGATGTATGTCCTCATCCCGCACAAAACAATCGAGTCGTTCGGGACAGCGCTCGACCACGTGCGTTCCGACGCCGATTACCAGAAGGCCGGGGCTGCGTTCATAAATTCGGTCCCCACCGATCCATCGTATGTGCGTGTCGAGAGTTCGCTGATGGTGGCATTTGCGGGCATGCCGAAACTTGAAGTGCCCGCGTTGGCGAAGGCTAATCAGTCGCGGGTATTCGAACTGCGGACCTACGAAAGCCACAGCAAGAAGGCGAACAAAAAGAAGATCGAGATGTTCAACACCGGCGAGATTGCCATTTTTCGCCGAACGGGATTGCAGCCGGTGTTCTTTGGCGAAACGCTGATCGGTACGAAGATGCCGAATCTGACCTACATGCTCGCGTTTGAGGACATGGCCGCGCGCGAAAAGAACTGGGGCGCGTTCGTCGCCGATCCCGAATGGAAAAAGTTGAGCGCGACTCCCGGGTTCACCGACGCTGAAATCGTCTCCAACATCACCAACATCTTTCTGCGGCCGGTGGCTTATTCACAGATTTAGTTTCGACGATCTGGTAACGAGAGTGGGACGGATCAGTCGGGTAGTGATTTGCCACCAGCACCCAGTTGCCGATTCTCAGACGTAGGCTCACCAAGCATCTCGTTCCTGAACTCCTCGTAAAGTGTCTTGTACCTCGCTCCAATTTCGCATTGAGTTTCCGTGCATGAAAGTCGGTGGAGAAACATCGCGGTGTCGAGCGGTGCCAGTAGCGCGATAAAATCCGCAAGGTTGGAAGGTTTGTTGAGCTCCCGGGGTCTGCCCACTTCATAACCTGCGTGTGTGTAGCAAGAAAACTCTGAATATAGTCCACGATAAGCCCAGGTTGAAATCTCGGCTTCAACGGCTCTGCGGTGGTAATCCCACTGAGGAGCCTCCTGTGTTCCGAGTAAAGCCAAGAACACCTGTAACTCGCTCTCTAACCGTTCGATTGTCTGAGTCGCCTCTTTGGGCACGTGTTGAAGTTCGCGTTGAAACAGCCGTAGGCGACGAATGTGTTCGGATAGTTCGCATGTCATAAGTTCAACCGCATGCCGCGGTGACTTGCTCGCGACGCGGCCATTAAAAATACGTTCCAGTAAGTTTCTCGCGAGAAGGTTGCAATCGTGGTGCTGTTCCTCACGATGAAGAATCCAGTAACCTCTAGCCGTATGCGCTGTCCCGAATGCTTGCGCGTAGAGATAACGTTGCTGAAATGATCGCAGATCTGTTCCAGGCCGGTCTTGCCATTCTTCACCAATCGAACGGGCGAAGGCGAGCGATTTGTCCGCAAGTGTCATGTGTTGGCTAACCTTTTTTAGACAGCATTCCCTGAGTGGTTTGCGCACGGTTCCTCTCTTCTTGCCACAACTGTTGCCATGCGGATATGAAACCGACCTTAAAATCGATGTGAAGGGAAACGAAGTTGCTCATCGCTTGGCATGGTCAAGTCGTGATCGCCGTCTAACGGGCGTTACTAACCTCCACACTCACGCTCTTCTTTTGATGCGGCACAACCAGGTAAGTCCGTTGATGCATCTGGTCCCACCACCAGCCGGGGTCGCGCCGAACCGGATTGGCCGACTGGAGCAAGGGAGCGCCGTCAACCAAAACTTGGTTCGGTTTGAGTCCTGCAATTAACGATTGACTCGATTCGCCCGAAAAGTAGTTCAGTTTGAAACGAATGCCGTCGCCGGTCGCTTCGAGGTTTTCAATTTCCGCGCCCGAGCTGACAACGATTGTGTCGTTTGCTCGACGCAGGCGGGCTGTTTTTATATCCGGGTCGAAACCTTGCAGTGCCAGCACATTCACCAGAATGTCTTCGGGATTGATGAAGGCGGGGTTGCGTTTTTCAAACTGCGAAATGCTGTCGGGATAGGCGCCAATTTTCTCGCCGTCGGCAAATTGCTGATACGTGCCGCTCACGGTGATGAGTTCAACGATTTGCCGCCAGTCCGCTGGCGAAAAATTCAGCGCCAGTGGCAACGTTGAGCCAGTCTCGGGCAAGGGCGTGTGTTGCAATTCGCGGGCGAGATGGAAGACGTGATAGGCATACACGAGGCCGCACCATTGCACCGGCATGGCCAGCCAGGAGTGCGTGTAAAAGGTGCTGCCGAACACCGGTATCGTCGCGCCGAGCATCATCGGTTTGTCCGGCAGCGACCAAAGGTAGATGAACGGCACACCGCTCTCGGCCCAATACACCGCGTCGTGCAGCCAGCGCGGATCACCGGTCGCGCGATAACCGTCGTGATAGGCGCGAATGGCGTAGGCGGCGGCGAGAATATCCGGCTCATACATCGGGCATTCCCAGGTCTGGCCGCCGCGCGGGACACGAAAATTTTCCATGAAACGCAGCGCCTTTTCCCCGGTGGCGAGCGCCGTGGCATCGCCGGTGATGCGCGCGTAACGAAGCAAAGTCGCGGCGCGGTTCGCGCAGGTGCCGAGCACAGAGTCGCCGGCCCGGCCGAGGTCCGCCTGTTGCGCATTGGCCGGTTCGTAGTGCCAGCCGCCGTCGGGTCGTTGCGATTGAATCAGATTTTGGATTTGCGGTTCAAGCGACGCCAGCGCTTCCGGCAGATAACCGTAGTAAAATGGAAATTCCCACTGCATGATATGGCAGTTCGCCTGCGAGGTAAGAAGTTCCGGTCCGCCGTCGCGCAACATGTTTTGAGCGGCCAGTTCGACGCGCTCGCGTGATTGCCGGCGAGCCTCGGACTTCTCGGCAACGAGTGAGTCGAGCCAGAGCAAAGCGGCAAATCCCGGCGCATGACTGCCGGCCCATCCGATACAGTGGCTCCACCGGTCGGTTTTCCCGTTCCAAAGCGTCTTCAGAAATCCGGCGCGGCAAACGTCGAGTTCGGGCTGGAAGTCGCGCGGCCAGGGATGCGGGTTTGGCAGGCCGCCGGTTTCACGCAGATATTCGCGCAAGGCGGCGTTCACCGGGCCGGACGCGACGACGAGGTTGGCATCGAGCGTGATGGCTTTGTCGGCGGCCAGTTCATAAGTCCTGTTTGCGCGACCGGCATTCTCCGGAACGAAGTCCGGCGTCGAAGGCAGGAACAGGGCGAGGTGATGGTTGGCCATGCCTTCGTCAAGGTTCGGTGAAGCGAAACGGGCCGAGGGAAAGGCGTGTTCGCCGTCCCAGCGTTGGAGAGGATTCCAAAACAAGGCGACCGTCACATCCGATTTCAAATTGGAGGCGGGAGATTTCGGGTTCGCCGTGCCGGCCAGGATTTGGTCCTTGAGCGAGTCAGGTGTAAAAAAACGAGCCGGGTTTTCGGGCGGCGACTGGCTGTCCGGTCCAACGGTGATTGCCATGAGCGGAACGGTGATTTTCCGCGCGTCGGGCGTGCGGCGGTCGGCGAGTTTGGGAGCGAAGTCGCGCGGGTTGGAAGAAGGCTCCGCGCCAAACAGATACTCCAGACCGGGGAAAAGACCCCAGGTTTTGACTGCGCCCGACGTGCCATCGCCGACGTAAATGTTCAGACCAGAAAGCGCGCGGACCTTGCGGGGCCGCGACGGCTTATATTCGTAGTGGACTCGGGCGACCGGCCGATCGGGCTCGACGGTCACGCGCAACCTCGCCTCCCAACTCACGCCGTCGGCGTCTCGTTGTGTTTGAACGAATTCAACCGAGTCGTTTCTTCCTTTCGAGAGCAGGGCCCTGCGCGGGTGAATCTCAAACGACTGCTCATCAGACCCTGTGTCCGTGACGATCCGCAGCAATGGCGACCACACCGCCACCGGCGTCCAGCCAGTTGCCTCATGGAAAAGAATTTTTGCGTAAGCGAACCCACCGCGTTGCCGGACGAACTCCAGCCGGACCTGATCGTTGCCGACGATCGCGTCTTGACGCGGTTTTGGTGGAGCAAAGATGTCGAGCTTTGACGTCAATTGTTCGGTTGGACCTGGTTGCATTAATTCTGCGCTTACGGCAACTGCGCCGGTTTTGTCCGGGGCCCGCCACGACCACTCGGCGCGCCAGGTTTCTCCGGTGGCAAGCCTCGGCAACGCGCGCGGGGATTGAGCATCATTGCCAATCCGGAGTTGGATGCGCGCCTTGCCCGGCAGGAGCGTCCCGCGTCCTCCATTTTTCATTTCGACATGCAGCAGAACGGGGTCGCCTGACTGGACGATGGCGCGGTCGGCCGAGAATTGGGTGAATTTCAACAGGGGTGCATAACCGCCAAGCAAGACATCACTTCTGCGGAACGCGTCCTTTGGTTCCCACTCAACGCGGACCTGGCCTGCGTTTGTGAAACTGAAGTCGCCGACGAACCATTGAGGTTCATTTTGTGCCGCACCGTTGATTTCAACCGGCGGCTCGGCGGAATCGGGAATGACCCGGAGCTTGAACGGACGGGCGGCTTTTACTCCCACGGCGCCGGTCGGAGCGGCGATGACCGCGTCGGCAACCAGGTCGGGTGGCAATTTTTTTGACGCGACTCTGTGGAACGCCAGAATTCGCGGATTGCCCCACAACGCCCAGTCGTAGCTGGTGTTGTTTCGCGCGTCGGTTGCCAGAGTCAGGCGCACGTGCTGACCGGCAAACTCCGTCAGATCGACAACGTGCGGTTGCCAACGCGTCTCGACTGTTTCGGCGGAGAACATCTGTCTGCCGTTGATCTGAACGACAAACCGTACGCCATCGGCACCCGCGCCCGACTTGATTCCGTCCGACAAGGCGATCTCGAACGCCAGCAGCAAAGGCTCTTGCGCCGTGGTTCGGGTCAGATCGAGTTCGTAATTTACCCTCGCGGGACGACCGACGGCCAGCGGGTGCTCGAACAAGGCGTCCTGTTTGACACCACCGGCGCTGGCGGGCTGACGCACCTCGCACGATAAAGCGTCCTGCACAAGGCCCGGTTTGAAGAGTTCAATCAGGTCGGCGGCGACTTCGACAACCGGCCGGCCGGCCGCGTTGGCCTGCTCCGCTCGAACCGGGCGCTGCCCCTGCGCCGGCGCGGACAACGCCGGGATGATGGAAGACAGCAAGACAGCGAGCGATGATTTCATCCCGCAACTGACCTGGTCGCACTCACTTTTATTCGTTCAAGATTCTTGAGCAGGCCATTTGGTGCCCGCGCGGTTGTGGCGGGGAACGCCTGCGGGAGCCAACACGATGATTTGTTTTAGCGGCCCACTGTGCGGCGAAACGCACGTTGCGTTTCCTTTTGATTTCTATGATCGTCCGGACACCCAAACAAAACCTCACATTTATGTCACCGCACAAATGTTTTGTCACAGCACGAGCACGGAGTCCAGTGATTCACCACCGGGCGTTCACTTTAATCGAACTCCTAGTGGTGATCGCCATTATCGCCATTCTGGCGGGTTTGCTGTTGCCAGCCCTGGCGAAGGCCAAAACGAAGGCGCAAGGAATCGCGTGTTTGAGCAACATGAAACAGTTGGGACTTTCGTGGTTGATGTACGCCACAGACTTCAACGACGCGGTTCCTCCCAACAACGGTGATCAGGGAAACAATTACAGTCTGACCTGGGTGAGCGGCTGGTTGACCCTGGACAAAGGCGACAATCTGGGTCATCCGGGACCGAACAACCCCGACAATACGAACACGGTTTTTCTGATGAAGAGTCACCTCTGGCCGTACCATCAGGCGCTGGGAGTGTGGCATTGTCCTGCGGACCAGAGCATGAGCACTCTGGGAGGCAGGCGCTATCCGCATGTTCGCACCATGTCCATGAACAATTGGATTGGAAATTTCGACCCCAGAACCGGCGCAGTCACCCCGTGGACTCCGGGGTACAAGGTCGTCAAGAAAATCAGCGACATGTCCGCCCCGCCGCCGAGTTTGACTTTCGTGCTGCTCGACGAGCGGGATGACAGCATTAACGACGGCTATTTTGTGACAGAGATGAACGGTTCCGATCCCTCGCGGCCAGGGTCATGGCAGGTCATTGACTTCCCCTCCAGTTATCACAACGGCGCATGCGGATTTAACTTTGCGGACGGTCATTCGGAGATCAAGAAATGGCTCGACCCGCGCACCAAGGCGAACCACAGGAATGATTACCATCTTTCGCTCAGTCCGCTTTCGCCGAACAATCCGGACGTGTCGTGGCTCCAGCAGAGGGCGACCGGGAAAAAATAACTTCAGTCTGTGCGCGCGCGCGCGCCGTGCGCCAAACTTCGAGATGGTGGAGGCGAGGGGAGTTGAACCCCTGTCCCTGACAGATCCGCCAGCCGCGACTACATGCTTAGTCGGGCGAGAGTTTTCTGCTGTGCGATGACGGCCCGACGCGATTCGCACTGCCTAGTCCGCATGAATTTTCTCGGCCGCCGGCGCGCAGTCTCCGCCGTCAACCATGCCTGCTGTTGCGTTCATTCACCATAGCAGGTATCCGGTGATGAACGTCGCAGCGCATTAGGCCGCGAGTGCTAGCTCTTCGTTAGCAGTTATGTTTTGGTCCGATGATTAACGAGGCCAACGAACCATCCTCGGCATGCCGCCTCTGACCTATCCCTCAGGTCGAAACCAGTACGCCCCCTCCCCATTCACGGCGACACCATCACACCACACCACACAAAGTTCAAGGCTCAAACGAGGGCCGGCGCCGGTGATTTGTTGTGCTGACGTGGCCGGTCTGGATAAAGAAACGAGACCGGCGTGAACGCCGGTCCCGTTCGAACTCGGTTCCTCTGGCGACCGGAGCTTAGTAGTCCATGCCTTCCATGCCGTGTCCGCCGCCGTGACCCGCAGGAGCTTTTTCCTTTTTCTCCGGGATCTCGGTGATCAGGCATTCGGTGGTTAGCAACAGACCGGCGATGGAACCTGCATTTTGCAGGGCGGTGCGGGTGACCTTTTTGGGATCCACCACGCCGGCCTTCACCAGGTCCTCGTATTCGCCGGTGGCCACGTTGTAACCGTCATTGCCTTTCCGACGCTTGACTTCCTGCACGACGAGGGAGCCTTCCACGCCGGCGTTGGCCGCCAACGCGCGGACCGGCGACTCGATGGCGCGCTTTACAATGTCCACGCCGATGCGTTCGTCTTCATCTTTGAGGTTGAGGGCGTCGATGGCCGGGAGGCAGCGGATCAGGGCCACGCCACCGCCTGGAACGATACCTTCCTCGACCGCCGCACGCGTCGCGTGCAACGCGTCCTCCACGCGGGCCTTCTTTTCCTTCATTTCGGTTTCGGTCGCGGCACCGACGTTGATGACCGCTACTCCGCCGGCGAGCTTGGCCAGGCGTTCCTGGAGTTTCTCCCGGTCGTAGTCCGAGGTGGTCTCTTCGATTTGGCGGCGAATTTGATTCACCCGTCCCTGGATCTCGGAGGATTTCCCGTGGCCTTCGACGATGGTGGTGTTTTCCTTGTCCACGACGATGCTCTTGGCGCGTCCGAGGTCTTCGAGACCGATGGATTCGAGCTTGATGCCGAGGTCTTCGGTGATGCACTTGCCGCCGGTCAGGATGGCGATGTCTTCCAACATGGCCTTGCGGCGGTCGCCAAACCCAGGAGCCTTGACGGCGCAGACATTGAGCGTGCCCCGCAGTTTGTTCACCACGAGCGTCGCCAACGCCTCACCTTCGACCTCTTCGGCAATGATCAACAGGGGTTTGCCGACCTTCGCCACTTTTTCAAGAAGCGGTAGCAGGTCTTTCAGACTGCTGATTTTCTTCTCGTAATTCAGGATGTAGGCATCCTCGAGCTTGGCTTCCATCGTTTCGGCATTGGTGACAAAGTACGGTGAGAGGTAGCCCTTGTCGAACTGCATACCTTCGACCACTTCCAGTGTGGTTTCGATCGACTTCGCTTCCTCGACCGTGATGGTGCCGTCCTTGCCAACCTTGTCCATCGCGTCGGCGATGATCTCGCCGATGGTATTGTCCCAGTTGGCAGAGACCGTCGCGACCTGCTTGATCTCTTCTTTGTCTTTGACCTTCTTGGAGATCTTCGCGAGCTGTTCCACTGCGGCTTCAACGGCCTTGCCGATACCGCGCTGGATACCGATAGGGTTGGCGCCCGATGTGACGAACTTCAACCCCTCGCGATAAATCGCCTCGGCCAGTACGGTCGCGGTCATGGTGCCATCACCCGCGGCATCGCTGGTTTTGCTGGCGACTTCACGCACCATTTGCGCCCCCATGTTTTCATAGGTGTCTTCCAGCTCGATTTCCTTCGCGACTGTGACACCGTCTTTGGTGACCGTCGGTGAACCGAATTTTTTGTCGATCACGACGTTACGACCTTTGGGGCCGAGAGTGGCCGTGACGGCCTTGGAGAGTTTGGTGACGCCCCGCAGGATCGCCTGACGCGCGGCCTCGTCGAACAATAATTGTTTTGCTGCCATAGTATTTTACTTCCTTCTTTTGGTTAAGATTATTCCACGACTGCAAGGATGTCGTCGGAGTTCAAAATCTTGTACTCCTTGCCATCCAGTTTGATCTCGGTCCCGCCGTACTTGCTGATGAGCACGCGGTCGCCTTTTTTGACCTCAAACGGCACTTTCTTGCCGTTGTCGTCGGTCTTGCCGGTCCCCAGCGCGATGATGAGGCCCTCCGTGGGTTTTTCCTTGGCGGAATCGGGAATGATGATCCCGCCCTTTTTCGTTTCCTTCTCCTCGACCGGTTCAACCAACACGCGGTCGCCGAGCGGTTTCAGGTTTACTGCCATACGTTGCTTTTCCTTTTGTTGTTTTTGATGTTACTGACGAATCAAATCCCACCGCACTCGCGGAGGGAAAATTCTTGTTTCGAGCCTGGATACGGGCGCATTCTTTTGTTCCAACGGCGGGCGTCAATCCGGGTTAACTCGTTTCGGAAGCAATAGACACGCAAGCCCGGTGACTGCGACCGCGGCAACCGGCAGAATCCGCAGCATATACCACGATGTTCTTTCAACCAGTACCCCGCCCGCGCCGGGTCCCTGTGGGGTCATGCTTACCCGATCGGTCACAGCCAGACCGGGGCCCAACGTCTGAATCACGGCCGCCGCGAGCAACGCGCCAACAACAAGAACGAGGCCGAAGGTTTTGTGAGCTGACGCTTTCACCATGATTTCAAATTCGGTTCACCAGCATGATTTCCCTCGCGAGCCGGTCTGATTTATTTCTTTTCGTCCACAACTTCCGCATCAATGATCGGTCCTTCGTCCTTCCCGTCCTTCTTCTCATCGGACCTGGCCTCATTTGATTCCGGTTGCGGCTGTGCTTTGCCGGCGCGCGTCTTTTCGGATGCGGCCTTGTAAAGGTCCGCTGAAACCGCCTGCCAGGCCTCGTTCAACTTTTCGCTTGCCGATTTAATCGATGCCGTGTCGCTGCCCTTGAGCGCCTCTTTGACTTCGCCGATGGCCGCTTCGATTTTCGCCTTTGCATCCCCGGAAATTTTTTCGGCACTATCCTTCAACATTTTTTCCGATCGGTAAACGGCGTTGTCGGCCTCGTTGCGTGTTTCGATTTCTTCCTTCTTCTGCTTGTCCTCTTCGGCGTGCGCCTCGGCGTCCTTGCGCATCCTCTCGATCTCGTCCTTCGAGAGTCCGCTGCTGGCTGTGATCGTGATCTTTTGCTCTTTGCCCGTGCCAAGGTCCTTCGCGCTGACGTGCAAAATGCCGTTGGCATCTATGTCGAAGGTGACCTCGATCTGGGGCACGCCGCGCGGCGCGGGCGGAATGTCCGTAAGATGAAACTTGCCGATGGTTTTGTTGTCGCGCGAAAATTGACGTTCGCCTTGCAACACATGGATTTCCACGCCGGACTGATTGTCTGAAGCCGTCGAGAAAATCTCCGATTTGCGCGACGGGATCGTGGTGTTGCGCTCAATCAGCCTGGTGAACACGCCGCCGAGTGTTTCGATGCCGAGCGACAGCGGTGTCACGTCGAGCAACAGCACATCCTTCACGTCGCCTTTAAGCACGCCACCTTGAATGCCCGCGCCGACCGCAACCACTTCATCCGGGTTTACGCCCTGATGCGGAGGCTTGTTGACGAGCGAATGCGCGGTTTCGACCACTCGCGGCATGCGCGTCATCCCACCGACCAGCACGAGTTCGTCGATTTTTTCAGAGGTGATGCCGGCGTCCTTCAGGCAGTTCTTGACCGGGCCGACGGTGCGCTCGAACAAATCATCGCAAAGCTGCTCCATTTTTGCCCGCGTCAGCTTCGCACTGATGTGCTTTGGGCCGCTGGCGTCGGCGGTGATGAAGGGCAGGTTAATTTCGTATTGTTGCGAGCTGGACAGGGCGATCTTCGCCTTTTCCGCCTCCTCCTTGATGCGCTGGAGGGCGTCCGGCTGCTTACGCAGATCCATGCCGTGTTCCTTTTTGAACTCATCGAGGATCCAGTCCATGACACGATTGTCCCAGTCGTCGCCGCCGAGATGAGTGTCGCCGTTTGTCGCCTTTACTTCAAAAACGCCATCTCCGATTTCCAAAACCGAGATGTCGAACGTGCCGCCGCCCAAATCGTAAACCGCGATCTTCTCATCTTTCTTCTTGTCGAGGCCATAGGCCAGTGATGCAGCGGTCGGCTCATTGATGATGCGGAGGACCTCCAGGCCGGCGATCCGGCCTGCGTCCTTGGTCGCCTGGCGCTGGGAATCGTTAAAATAAGCGGGAACGGTAATAACCGCTTGCGCGATTTTTTCCCCAAGCCGCATTTCAGCGTCCGCCTTTAATTTGGCCAGAATCATCGCGGATATTTCGGGGGGACTGAATTGCCTGGGCTTACCCTCCGATTCGACTTCGACGGCGGCATCGCCATTGGACGCTTTGACGACCTTATAGGGCACGCGCTTGATCTCCTCCTGAACTTCATCATATTTGCGGCCCATGAACCGCTTGATCGAGTAAACCGTGTTTCGCGGATTCGTGACTGCCTGGCGTTTGGCGGCATCGCCGACAATACGTTCGCCCGTCTTGGTAAACGCAACCACTGATGGCGTGGTGCGTTTTCCCTCCGAGTTCTCGAGTACGACCGGTTCGCCGCCTTCCATGACGGCCATGCATGAGTTGGTCGTACCTAAATCGATGCCTAAAACTTTAGCCATAATATCTGGTTCTGAATGTACCGGGTAAACCTCAGCACCGTGGGTGCCAACGATGCGATTGCTTGCCTAACAGATTGAAAACACCATAATTAGATTTGAAATGCCGCCAGTCGCCTGACAGCGCCGACTGTGTCAAACGGGCCACGGTGTCGCAGTGTTTTTCGAGTTGGCGCAGGTTCGGTTGGCACACTCGGCAGCGGGCATGGTCCTTGGCACGCAGCTCGTAACGAGGTCATCGAATGAAAAAAGCGTGCCCGGTGCGATTCAATTGCATAGAGTCGCAAGGAACTGATTCCACAAAATTGGACGCGAAACATCGTGCGTCGGGCAGTGGCAAACGAAACATCAAACCAGAAATGATTATGCCAGAAAAAACAGGATTCGTGGGGGTGGGTCGCATGGGCGCGAACATGGCGCGCCGGCTGAAGGAGGTCGGTTACCCGGTGGTCGCGGTTTATGACGTGCGTGCGGGATCGGCCCAATCGCTCGCACAGGAACTTGGCTGCGAGGCCTGCGCGACACTGGCGCGGGTCACTGCGCTCTCGGATGTCATCATTACAGTGGTCACTGACGACCAAGCGATGTGGAGGGTCTTTGCGGACAAGAAGGACAATCTGCTCAGGAACGCCGCAGGGAAAGTCTTCATCAACTGCGCCACAATTTCCCCCCGGGTCCATGTCGAAGTGGAGAAGCTTGCGAAGAAAGCGCGCGCCGAATCGCTCGAGGCCTGCATGGCTTCCAGTATAACGCAGGCGAGGCAGGGGACGCTCTATTTGATGTGCGGCGGAGCGGAAAGCACGTTCAACAAAGTGAAGGGGCTTCTGACGAAGTTGAGCAACGAAGGCCAGTTGCTGCGCTATATTGGCAAAGCCGGGCAGGCCGCAAACGTGAAGGCGTTGGTCAACATGGTCATGAACATCAACACGGCCGGGTTGGCCGAAGGCCTGGGGCTTGGCGCGGCGCTGGGTCTGGACCTCAAGACGCTCATGGAGGTTTTTTCCCAGACCGGCGCCAATTCGCGCGTGTTGCAAACCGACGGCGAAGACATGCAGAACCGTGAGCATTCCTGTTTTTTCAGCGCGGCGCACGCCGCCAAGGACTCGGGCATTGCGTTAAGTCTGGCCAAGGAAAAGAAACTCGACCTTCCGCTGGCGGCGGCCACGTTTAAGCAATACGCGAAGATGGTGAAACGCGGCCTCGGGGAACTCGACAAGTCGGGCGTCGCCGAACTTACGTTTAAAGGTCGCGGCGGCAGGGGACGCAAGAAGTAGGCTGCGATGAGTTTGACGGGGATGTGCCACTCAGGTCGTCCCTGGCTGAAAATCTTGTCCAACTTGCAGTGCAAAAAGGTCAAAAAGGCTGGCAGGAAACGCTCAAGTCGATCGTGCCCTTTGGTCTCGGCCGGACGAAGCCAAAGCACTTTCGCGACATGTTGAAGGTGGCCTGGAGGAATCGCGACAACTTGGGCTACGCCTGGAAGGTTTTGAGCCGGGGCGTTTGCGATGGTTGTGCGCTTGGAGTCGCCGGTTTTCACGATTGGACCATCGACGGAATCCATCTCTGCATGACCCGGCTGAATTTGCTTCGGCTCAACACGATGCCGGAACTGGACGCAAGGCTCCTCACCGGACGCCTCGACCTGGATCACTTGCGAACGCTCGACAACGCCCGTCTCCGCGATTTAGGCCGTATGCCGTATCCCATGGTGCGGGAAAAAGAGGCGCCGTTTCGGCGAATCGGGTGGGACGAAGCCTACCAACGCATCGCGAGCAGACTGCGCGTCGTCCACCCGAAGCGTTGGGCGATGTTCCTCACTTCGCGCGGCATCACGAACGAGGTTTATTATATGGCGCAGAAGGCTGCGCGCTTCCTCGGCACGAACAACGTGGATAACGCCGCGCGCCTTTGCCATGCGCCCAGCACTGCGGCGATGAAGCACGCCATCGGCGTCGCTGCGACGACCTGCAGCTACAAGGACTGGTATGGCACCGATCTGATTGTTTTTTTTGGCGCAAATCCGGCCAATGACCAGCCGGTGACGACGAAGTATCTGCACGAAGCGAAGAAGCTGGGGACGAAAGTGGTCCTCGTGAATCCGTATTTCGAACCGGGAATGAAGCGTTACTGGGTGCCCTCCACTTTGCACAGCGCGCTGTTCGGCACCGACATTGCCGATTACTGGTTCGCGGTGGGGCAGGGCGGCGACATCGCCTTCCTTTACGGCGTGTTGAAAATCATCTTTGGCAACCGATGGGAGGACGACTCGTTCATAAGGAACCACTCGGAGGGAGTGGAAGAACTGAAGCGAAAAGTCGATTCGTACGACTGGCCGACGCTCGAAATCCAATCCGGTGTGAGTCGGCCGGTGATGCAGGAGTTTGCCGAACTGATTCACGGCGCGGCAACAGCCGTAATGGTGTGGAGCATGGGCATTACGCAACATGCTTTCGGCGGAGACGCCGTGCAAATGATCCTGAACCTTGGGTTGACCAAGGGATTCGTCGGGCGCGACAAGTGCGGACTGATGCCGATTCGCGGCCACTCATCGGTGCAAGGAGGAGCGGAGATGGGCGCCTACGCGACCGTATTCCCCGGCGGCAGACCGGTGAACGGGGTGAACGCACAAATGCTTTCCAAGCAGTACGGCTTTCCGGTGCCGGACTGGGTCGGCCTCACGGCGCCGGAAATGATCGAAGCCAGCGCGGCCGGGCAGCTCGATTTGCTCTACTGCCTCGGCGGAAATTTTCTGCGCACGTTGCCGGAACCGGATTACGTGGCGCGCGCCCTCGCCAACGTCCCGGCGCGCGTTCATCAGGACGTTATTCTCACCGACCAAATGTTCATCGAAGCGAAGGAGGAAGTCATTTTGCTACCGGCCAAAACGCGTTACGAACAGGACGATGGCGGTACGGAAACGAGCACTGAACGTCGCGTCATGTTCAGTCCGGAAATCCCACGCGGGGTTGGGGAAGCGAGGGCGGAATGGAAGATCTTGCGCGAGCTTGCCGCCGCAGTCCGGCCCGAACACGCACACTTGCTCGGGTGTGAGACGGGC
>DATNDF010000381.1 GCA_035607015.1 Candidatus Angelobacter sp.
CGGTTCAGTTCGCTCGCCCTAATCGCCCGATCCGTGCACGGATTTATGTGAAAAAACCGGCTCGATCACAAAGATCAAACCGGCCTGTTCTCGAAGTTTTCGTTTTCAACTCCACATAAACGGATGCTTCACATAACACAATCATCCGAGCGGTGAGCCGACACCATCCGAAGCCGACATCAAAATCACCCGTGACCTCATCCGGGCTGGTCAACTTCTCAAAATCGAAGTCCTCGACCACATTGTCATTGGCAATCCCAACCACTCATCGCTTCGATCCTTGGGTTATTTCTACTCCGCCTAACGGCGGTCTTTCGCCTTATGCTTGGCTGCGCGAAGCTTGGAAAGCTCGCGATCAAAAGACTTCACTGCTCGTCGGATGCAATCTTCGGCCTGCTCAAGAAGGACTTGGCTTACTTGCGAATGATCGCCCTTGTGACACTTTTGCCAGTCAAGAATTCGAGAACGGCGTTCGTGATACAATTTCGATATTGTTGCCTTCTTACGAAGAAAGGCGTCCCAATCTGCATTCAGTTTCTCGTATTCATTACAACGACCACAGGCGAGAACGATGTTGCCCAGGTGGTTGCCCCCGTTCGGCACAAGATGGTCATAGCTGGCATCCTCCATTCCAGGCCGAAGCTTATGCCCACAATACGCACATTGATTATTGAAGTGCTTCCACAACTTCTGGAGCGCCGTGCCGGATGGATGCGGGTCTGCCACGGCCCGAAGTGAACGAGCGATAAAGTTCTTGGCCTGCGATGGACTGACTTTTCCTGCCGCCATGATCAGATGGAAACAAGCATTTGGACTACTGTAAAGCGCCGCGCGTGTCTTCGGCTCGCTTCGGCTGTGATTCCATTTCGGTTACGACTATTTCAACAACCACCGGTTGGCCGTCCGGAATGAGTGACCGCTGCTTGCCAGAGAGTGTAGTCAGAAGCGACAACTCGGATCGTTGCATCGCCGTCTCGATACGCCGCAAGGAATGGCCGCGAACCAAAACTTCGTGCATGGCGAAGACCAGCCGGAGTTCCTGCTCCTTGCCCTCGCCCTTGAGTTCGGCGAAAGCAAATTCGTCATGGGGCAGCAGCATGGAATGGTCTGCCGAGATTTCGACGCGAACACCGCGCGCTTGCGGGTCATTCGCCCAACATTCGGGTGATTTTGTGCTCATGTTTTTGTGTGGGTTGATGGTGACGGCGGCGAGCCAACTTCAGCCGGATAAAGTTGTCGGCGGCTCGACGCCCGAAGCGGAGGAGATAGCCGTGCAGCCGATCCCAAAGACGGACCGCGCGGCGCGGAGGGAATCCAGATGCAAATTCCATCGCCAATGGACGATGGCCGGCGCGCGCGACATTCTCGCGGAGCTGCGCCTTGTCCGGCGTGAAAATGCGGATGCCGCGCCGCCCGCGCGAGATGGTCACGTACCATTGTTGCGCGTTGGTCGCAGCCTTGATGGTCGAATCGGAGAACAGTACGTAATCCACCGTCTTGCCTTGTGAACCGTAGGACGTGACGGCGTAGCCAGGCAGGAATTCGCGGAAACTCTTGTCCAAAACGCGACCGTCACTGAGTTCGACACCGCCGTCGGAGCGAACGGACTTCACCGTGACGAGTTCGCCATTCGTGACACGGCCGCCAGACGCGAGCTTGCGATTCGCCTTTAGATGCAGGCGGTCGCCTTCCGCGAGGGCAACGTCGCGCGATTGGCAGACGGTGATATGCGTCAGCATTTTGTTTGAAACGGTGACGAACTTCCCACCGACTTCGACAAGCACCCCCGCTTTCACGATGCCCGCGAGTTTTCCTTTCGCGCCGGGTTCGGCCTGACGAACTTTCTGGTTGAAGACAACGACGGCATCCTTCGGATAAAACCGCTCATCGCGTTTCTGTGCGTTTGTGAGGTCAAGTTTGTCGAGCGCCTGAACAACCGAATCTGCCGCGCCGATCAATCCCTTTGATTTCAGCGCGTCGCGGACGCGCGAGTTGACGCGATGAACCTCTGCCCACGTCTGCGAAACGACAACTGCCGAGGCGTTTTCTTCGGCGAGACGAAGATACTCTTCAGCGAGCTTGTCGGCTTGATCGCCCAAACCGCACGCCACCACCGCGCCCATCTTGTCGAGGCGCTCAAATGACTCGCCCATTTTGCCAGCCGCAGCCAATTCAACCGCTTTCCGATACCGCCTGATTCGGGTTCGTTCATCGTCATCACGACCAAGTGACGGGTCTTGCCGACGAATCGTGTGGAGTTCGACCGGCTTAACGCCGGAGTGTCGCTCGATGGCAAGCAAAGCGTCCGATGCCTCGATTGCTCCATGCTGTCTTGTGTCGCCCGAAAGCAATAACCGCGCGTTTCGCTCGCGCACCAGCCTGATCAACTCCAGCATTTGCCGTCCACCAATCTGGCCCGCCTCGTCCACGACGACGACCGCGTGTTCCGGCAGTTCGCACTTGAGGAGGAAGTTTGCGACCGTTGACGGTGACGGCAGTCCGGTTTTCTCCATGTCCACGACTTGCTGACGTTGCGGCGCGAGGACAACCACGCGCCGACCGGCCTGTTGAACTTGCTCAACCACTTCGCGCAGAACAAAACTTTTGCCTGTGCCCGCACCACCGCGAAAGAGCGAGACGGTATTTGTTGACGACAGCAAGGCGTCGAGAGCCTTGCGTTGCTCATCATCCAATTTCGGATGTACCGGGCGCGGATTCGTCACCAGCGGATGGCAGGCCGCAACGCCTTCCTTCGCCGACTGAACGATTTCCCACTCACGAAGCAGAACGTCACGCAGAGTGACTTCGCCAGGACGCGCTTCGTCCCGGATGTAGCCGCGCCGCCGGGTGAAGTCCGTCAGTTCAGACACCGAGAACGTCTCGCCTCGCGCCCGGCCCAGCGCTTCCTGCCACAACTGGCACTCAAGCACGACGGAGTTTCGGTCGAACAAATGTTCCTCCGCCCATTGTACGGCATCGGCTAAGGACATTCGCTTTTCGTCCGATGGACTTTGCGTGTACTGATTACGCAGGCGGCTGATTGGTTGCCTCTCCTCTCGCGTCAATTGCGATTCCCATAGGGTCAGCAATTCGTCCCGGCTCAAATCCCGTTGCTTTCGTGCCCGCTCTGCCGTTGCCAGCAGCCGGCGCGTGGCCATCACATCACCACTCACAAGTTCTGGTTTTTCAGCCAGCAGCTTCGCGAGTGCATTGTCAATTTCCGCGCGCCGTTTTGAGAACCGCTCACAGAGTTCGTCCGACACTCCTTCGACTTGAAAATCTCCGCGCGCCCGGTTGCGAATCTGGTAGCCAAAACTCCGCAATTCGCGAGCGAGTTCGTGATAATAGGCATTCTCGGCAAACTTCCTGGCGCGCAACAGTTCGTAGTTTTGGAGAGCCTTCCAGCGATTCTCGACCGGATCGAAAGTCGCATTGAAGACAATGCAGTGCGTGTGCAGGTGCGGGTCGAGGGCGCGCGACGTATCGTGCGTGAACAGAGCCGCAGCGAAGTTGCCCGTGAGACGGTCGCTCTGTGCGCCGCCCGTCCGAATACGCGTCGCTGCGAACGCCTCGAATTCCCTTAACGCCGACCTTACAGCTCGCGCATGAGCTTCAAGAATCCGGTCGTCTTTGCCCAGGAAGCCCGCAAGGGAAACCGACTTCGGCGGTGAGAACGTGAAGTCGTAGAATATCCGCCTATTGGCTGCGTTCTCGCCGTCCTCATTCCGCGTGGTGTTCAGCCGCTGGGTCAGCGTTTCGCCTGTGGAGGGATTTTGATTTTCGCACAGTCGCAGGAAATCATCGGCTCGGACTTTGCCGGACAGTCCAAGTCGTTCCGCACCCAGCCCAATCCATTCGCCGGCCACGCGCTGCCCTTCGTTGTAGTAATCGCCAACGCAGAGATGCTCCTCAAAATATTCTCGCGCGTTCTTGAGGTTGTATTGCGTCTTTGCCGTGACTACGAGTGGACACTATCACGACGGGCGGGCCGCTTTGTGTATCACATACATCTCCTCGTCTGAGTCGTAGGAGACGCTTCAATTCGGCGGTCCTCGACCGCACTTGTCAAATCCGCCCCCGTTGGAAAGACTTGGATTCAGTATGTTCGGCGTGCTTAAAGGCTGGTTCGGAGAAAGGCTGACCACATTCGGCATGTGGTTGCGCT
>DATNDF010000382.1 GCA_035607015.1 Candidatus Angelobacter sp.
GGCGGGACGCAGCCATCTCGTCAGCAACAACGCCTCGGCGATGTTCTTTCGGCGGAGCAACCGGCACGGCAGAATCCACACCGGCGCGCCACGTTCGCCGAGTTGCGCGTCGAGCCACTTGCGCGCGGCGCGAGCCCGCGCGTGCGTCGGCGCAGGCGCCGGTTCGGTCAGGTTCGGCAGCCAATCGGCGGAGCCGCGGAAATGCCGCCGCAAGGTTCCGGCATCGGCCCGGTTGATGGCGATGTGACACAGATTGGGGTACGGCGGAAAAATCGTTTCCGCCACCGCCTGCAGCGTGCGGAAGCCACAGCGGCGCATTTCCCGCCAGCGTGCCCAGCGGTTGTCGAACCACCAGTCGTGGTGATGCGCGATGAGCGGGATGTTGCGCTCCGCGCAGGCGCGTGTCAGTTCGCGCGTCAGCAGGAGATTCCGGCCAATGCCAAGGTTGTGCGCCCAGACGAGGCACCCGTCCGCCGACGCGCCGTCCAAAATCTTCCCCAGCGCCGCGCGAATCCGCCCCGCAACCTGTCCGGGCGACCGCTTCTGTCCGGAAAAATATTTGAGCGCGGGATCGATCAGAAACTCGACCGACACACCTTGCAACGCCTTCCGAAAATCGCTGTTCCATTCCCGGTCGTTCGCTTCACCGCACGCCAGCTTTACCGAGTCAATGTTCCCATCGAACGCGCGGACGATGTGGGGCGTGGCCAGTTCGATGACGCGCCGGATACCGCCGGGCCGCAGATGATAATGGGCGACGATCAGTTTCAACCGCCGGAGTCTTTCATCGGCGCTGCAACGCGGTCAAATTTTTTGGAATCAAATCTTGTCAGCGCGCAGTTCGTCCCGGCATAGTTTCGATGGTATGTCGGACTTTTTTCAAACAGGAGCCATCGCCACGCTGCATCGTCTCGGCAGACCGGATGTAAAGCGACTCGAGGGAGAGCTGCAGATGTTCGCCAAGGAGGCCCCCATCGCGCTGGTGTTGCCGTGTCATGCAAAGGAACTGGACACACCGGCACTGCGCGCCATCGTGCGCGAACTGAAAAATGTCACCTACCTCAAGCAGATCGTCGTCGGTCTGGACCACGCCACCCCCCGCCAATGGAAAAGCGCGCGGAGTTTCTTCGGCCAGTTGCCGCAGAAGCCGACCCTGATCTGGAATGACGGCCCGCGCTTGAAACGCTTGTACCGCCGGCTGGAACAGGCCGATCTCCCCGTCGGTCCGCGCGGCAAGGGCTTGAACGTCTGGACCTGCTTCGGCTACGTGCTGGCCAGCGATCAATCCCGCATGGTGGCCGTGCATGATTGCGACATCAGCACCTACAACCGCGAATTGCTCGCGCGCCTTTGCTACCCGGTCGCGCATCCGAGCATGGGCTTCGACTTCTGCAAAGGTTACTACGCCCGCTACACCGGCAAGTTGAACGGCCGCGCCATGCGCCTGATGATGACGCCGCTGCTGCGCTCGCTCCTCGGGTTGATCGGTCCGCACCCGTTCCTGATTTACATGGACACTTTTCGCTATCCGCTGGCCGGGGAATTCTCGCTCGATCTCGATTTGATCCGGCGCAATCGCATTCCGGCAGACTGGGGCCTCGAGGTGGGACTGCTGGCAGACGTGTTTCGCAACTCGGCTGCCAAAAGCATCTGCCAGGCGGAACTCTGCGAAAACTACGATCACAAACATCAGGAGCTTTCCGCGCGCGATCCCGAGAAAGGGCTGAACAAAATGGCGGTGGACGTCGCCAAATCACTCTTCCGCACGATGGCGGCGGAAGGCATCAAGCTCGACAGCGGGTTGTTCGACACGCTGCTGAGCGCCTACGTGCGCAAGGCCGAGGACACGCTCCGTTACTACGCGGCGGACGCGGCCATCAACGGACTGGAATTCGACCGCCACCAGGAGGAGGTGGCAGTGACGATGTTTGTGCGCAGCATTCGCGCGGCGGCACGGGCGTTTCTGGACGACCCGCTCGGCGCGCCGCTGATCCCGAACTGGAACCGCGTCCATTCCGCGCTGCCCAGTTTTCTCGACGAACTCAACGCGGCGGTGAAGGCGGATAATGAGGAGTGAGTCAGCGCGGGATTGACTGTGCTACTCAGGCACTGGGACGTAGAGCGTCCGCTATGTCACAAAGAAAGAATCTCGACTTTTCCAGAGCAGACTTGTCAAGGCGTCGTCCGATCATATGACTTGGACGGATAGCTGTAAGTACGATCAGCGTGTGCGTGATTACAAGCCCTCACCAGGAACAAAAGAATACAAAGCAATCCGACAAACAGAACAACCTTCCGAGGCCTGCCTTCCAAACCGATGTAGTTTAACGCGCGTCCGATAAGCCCCAATTCTAATACCGCAAACAGCCTCAAAAAAATATCGACCCAAAGCCTGCCAGTATCACGGGGTTTCTCCCCGCTCATTATGCCGACAAGCCCGTTTACCACCCATGCCACGAGGAACGCCACCAACCCGAATGCCGCCAATATTAACAAGTCGTACATGGACTTAACAACCGGGATCAGGACGGGACGCTATAAGGCACCATTCGAGCGCAACATCGGCTGCGACAGCAGCCGATGTAACAGACACACTCGTTGGCGCTAACGCCCGCTTAGGCCTTTTTCTTAAAGATGTCATAGTATGCTCGATGCTGCATCACCGCGCCGACAGCCAATCCAGCTCCAGCAATGAACTTCAAGCTGAACGCACCCGCAGAACCCATCGTGTAACCAAATATGGCAAGCCACATGAGGACATTTATTTCAGATAACTGGAATAATGTCTTTTTCATCTTCCTTCGTTCTTCGTTGGCGGTTTCTTTCTTTGCTAAACCGTATTATTCAGCCAAATGACCTGTACGGTCGACCTTTCCTAGCGCGACTTCTACTACGAGGCCATGAAAGCAGAGTCGTGAATTCCTGTGAAGGATTATTCAGGACACAAAAGCCCCGGTGCAACCCATTCACACAGATTAAAACTTGTCAGCACCCGCCCCGGTTTCGTTAATTGGACGCAGGATGAAACGAAAATTTGATCTGGTTTTCCGCGGTTACGTTTTCGCGCTGGCGGTGTTGCTGCTCTGGTCGGTCTGGAGCGTCGCGCAAACGAACACGACGCCTTCCTCCACCGGCACGAACAGCGCGGCCGCATCCGCGCCGGGCAAACCGGACAAGGAGGCCGCCAAATCCGGCCGCTTTCATCTGACCTTCGGCCTGGACAAGATCGAGGTGCTGAACACCGCCGCGCCATTCGGCGAGCCGCTCTGGAAATACATTGCCTCGCTCATCTACACCTTCCTCGCGTTTTACGTTTCCAAGCTCCTCGACTACCTCACACGCGTCTGGTTGAAGAAGTTCACGGACCGGACCAAGACGCAGCTCGATGACCTGTTGCTTGGCCTGCTCAACGGGCCGGTCAAGATCGTTTCGTTCGTCATCTTCCTCAACATCGGCCTCGATATGTTCGACTGGCCGGACACGATCAAGAAGATCCTGGACAAGAGTTTCAAGGTCATCGTGGCAGCGACCATTACCTACGCGGTGCTCAAGCTGATTGACCTGTTGATGGGCTATTGGCGGCAGCGCACGCAGGCGGAAGCGGACCGGTCCTTCGATCAACAGTTGTTTCCGATCATCCGGAAAACCCTCAAGGTGTTCGTGGTCGTCGTGGCGGTGCTGGTCACGTCGCAGAACCTCGGCTTCGACATCACCGCGGCCCTGGCCGGCCTTTCGGTCGGCGGCCTCGCGCTCGGCCTCGCGGCACAGGACACGGTGGCGAACCTGTTCGGCGCGGTGGCGGTGTTCATGGACAAACCGTTCCGCGTCGGCGACCGCATCCAGCTCGATGCGATTGACGGCACGGTGGAGACCATCGGCCTGCGGAGCACGCGTGTGCGCAACCTCGACGGCCACCTCGTGACCGTCCCGAACAAAACGATGGGCAACGCGACGATCACGAACATTTCGCGCCGTCCCAACATCAAAACCGTGATGAACATCGGCATCACCTACGACACGCCGACCGAAAAAGTGAAGCGCGCGCTGGAGATTCTGAAGGAGGTTTACAAGGACCATCCGAAAACGTTCGATTGCCAGATTGGGTTCAACAAATTCGCCGACTCGGCGCTGAACATTCAGGTCGTCCACTGGTGGAATTCGACGGATTACAAGGAATACCTGGCCGGCCTCCAGGAAATGAACCTCGCGGCGAAGGAAAAGTTCGACAAGGAAGCCATCGCGTTCGCGTTTCCGTCGCAGACGGTCTATCTCAAGCAGGATTCAGAGTGGAGGGTGGGCGGCGCGCGGGAGACCTGATTGCGCCGCAGCCTGCCCGGTTGAATCCGCCATCCCGGTGTTGCGGCTTCTCTCCCGATGCGGCACAATCCGGTCAGTTCTAGTGGTGACGGGTGAACCATGCCAAAGATTCTGGTCATTGATGACGATGAAATCCTCCGCCGCACGGTGACCGCGGTTCTGGAGAAGAGCGGCTTTGAGGTCGTGGAAGCGGGGACCGGCGCGACGGGCGTGCATCTCGCGCGCACTCATCTGCCCGATCTGGTGCTTTGCGACGTGAACATGGAGGGGGTCGGGGGCCTGCTCACGCTCTATGCCTTGCGGCGCGATCCCATGATCGCGGCCATTCCGTTTGTGCTGATGTCGGGATTTCTCGCCAGCGCGGACGCGCCGCCGGGGACCGGGCGCGGCGCCGACGGTTTTCTGGGCAAACCGTTCAGCGCGGACAAGCTGCTTTCCACGATTCGCGAGGCGTTGAACAAGGACTCGCCGCGAGCCGCCGAAACGCCGGATGGCCGCGATTCAGCGCACGCGGCTGCCGGTGCGGATTCAACGCCCGGCTTTCTCCAGCCGGTGGACCGGATCCTCAGGATCACCCGGTTGCTCGGCACGGCGCGCCAGCCCATGCCACCGAAGGAAATCAGCGACATGGCGGGCCAGGCCCATCAGTCCGCCGAAAACGTGCGCAAACGAATCGAGAACTGCCTGCTCTACGCGGACATCGAACGGCTCGCGGCCGACGCCCCGCGACTGGCGGTTCTCCGGGAACAGCGCACTGGCATCCGCTCCGTGGTGGAACCGGTGGCCCGGGGCATGGCGATATTGATCGATCGCCAGGCCGACCTCGTTTTGAAGTTTGAAGACGCGCTGGTGGTCATTTCCGTGGAGCACCTGAAAAAGATCGTGCAGGAATTGATGGACAACGCATTCCGGTATTCGCATACGGGCGGCGCGGTGCATGTGGCGACCACCACGGACGCAGACCAGGTCATCCTGTCAATCA
>DATNDF010000383.1 GCA_035607015.1 Candidatus Angelobacter sp.
TGGGCACCTCCACTGCATACTTGCGAAAGTCCGGCAGGCGGAGGTCCTTGAGCAAAACACCGCCGTTGGCGTGCGGGTTTGCGCTCATTCTGCGCGCGCCTTTGGGCGGCAGCGCTGCCAGCTCGGCGCGGAGCTGGCCTCTTTCATCGAAGAGTTCCTCGGGCTTATAGCTCTTCATCCATCGCTCGAGAAGTTTTACGTGCTCCGGATTACTGTGCATTTCGGCCATCGGGACTTGGTGAGAGCGCCAGTAACCTTCGGTTCGCTTGCCATCAACGTCCTTGGGGCCCGTCCAACCTTTGGGGCTGCGCAATACAATCATCGGCCAGCGCGGCCGGCGGACTTCATTTTTGGACTGCCTTGCATTGCTTTGAATCTGCTTGATCTCATCGATGACGCGGTCCAGAGTGACGGCCATCAGCTGGTGCATTTTTTCCGGTTCATGGCCCTCGACGAAATGGGGCGTATATCCGTAACCGCGCAATAATTGCTCGAGCTCTTCGTGAGTGATGCGCGCCAACACGGTGGGATTTGCGATCTTGTAACCGTTCAGATGCAGGATCGGCAGCACTGCGCCGTTACTCGCCGGGTCCAAGAACTTGTTCGAATGCCAGCTCGTCGCCAACGCTCCGGTTTCCGCTTCGCCGTCGCCGATCACGCAAGCAACGATCAGATCGGGGTTGTCGAAGGCCGCGCCGTACGCGTGCGACAGGGAATAACCGAGTTCGCCTCCCTCGTTGATGGAGCCAGGAGTTTCGGGCGCGGCGTGGCTCGGGATGCCGCCGGGAAATGAGAACTGCGTGAATAGCTTTCTCATTCCCTCCTCGTCCTGCGAGATGTTGGGATAAATTTCGCTGTAGGTACCTTCGAGGTAGGTGTTCGCGACGATGCCGGGACCGCCGTGGCCGGGCCCCGTGATATAGATCATATCGAGATCGCGCGCTTTGACGACCCGGTTCAAATGAACGTAGATAAAGTTCAGGCCGGGTGTTGTTCCCCAGTGGCCGAGCAATCTCGGTTTGATGTGTTGCTTACTGAGCGGTTTCTTCAGCAGCGGATTATCGTAAAGGTAAATCTGTCCCACCGATAAATAATTTGCGGCCCGCCAGTAGGCATCGATAAGGCGCAATTGTTCCGTGGTTATGGCTTCCGGCATAACTATTCTCCTCTACCGCGATGTGCGCTCGGCATTCCAATTCACAATAGCGCGCATCTCACCGCCTTTTCAGGAAATAAAACTCCGGAGCGAAAACGTCGCGTCTCCGTTCAGGACTGACTTGAGACAATCGCTGATCAACGGAGACGTCGAGTGCTTCCACCCTGCGATAACAGAAACTCTTCGACTCCTGACTATCTCATGACTTCTGGCTGTGCCCGCCGTGTTCAGATGCCGTTATACGAAGACGGTATCATTGGGTTTCCGACGTTCAATGGCTCTTTTCGGATTCGTATCAAATAGTCCGTACATTCGGAATCTCATTCACTCCGCATCTGCTCGATTTGCTTGGATTGCTTTGACGGACGGATGCGCCGCGCAGCCATCCACTCGATTCTCACCCGAAAATCACCTTGTCGTCAGCATGACTAGGTGTTAGTCATCAAACCATGTTCAGCTAGCGACGGCTCTGCGCACGCGCTTGAGTTGCGCTATGGCCCAGGGGGTGAATGAATGGCTTTCACGCCGCCGACAAGACGCAAAAGTGATTCGAAGCCCAGCAGCAGACTTCCATCAACCGACAACAGGAATGGAGATGCCAAGAGTGGCAGCCAGACAAAGATGCCGCCAAGCAGAACCTGGTTGTGGTTCTTACTGGTCCTGGGGGCAAATTATTTAATCGTAAGATTTCTTATTCCAGGCCCGGAAGCGCCGGTCACAATTCCATACACCTTTTTCAAGGAGGAGGTCGCAAAGCACAACGTCAAGTCGATCTATAGCCAAGGTGAGTCCATCACGGGCCGTTTCGCCTCTCCGGTGACCTACCCGCCCGCCGAACAAAAAAACGGCGCATCGGCCGGCAAACCTGAAAAGCCGAGCCAACCTGGTCTAACGCGCGCTGGTCCCAAAACTTCGCCCAATTTCACCACGACTCTGCCCAGCTTCGTCGGTCCCGGGTTGGAAGGATTCTTGATCAATAATGGCGTCGAAATCAGCGCTAAGCCGATTGAGGAAGGGGGCGGGTTGCTATCCACGCTGCTGTTTGGATTTGGTCCGGCCCTGCTTTTCATTGGATTTTACGTCTGGATGTTTCGCCGCGCACAGCAGGGCGGCGGTTTGAGCGGCGGGCTCATGGGCATCGGAAAAAGTCGGGCGAGACGCTATGACCAGGAGAAGGATACGAAAGTGACTTTCGACGATGTTGCTGGCATCGACGAAGCGGAGAACGAGCTGGTCGAAATCGTGGATTTTCTGAGAGACCCGAAAAAGTACACCCGCCTGGGCGGCACCGCTCCCAAAGGAGTGCTGTTGATCGGCGCGCCGGGCACCGGGAAAACGTTGCTCGCCAAGGCCGTAGCCGGAGAAGCCGGTGTGCCGTTCTTTTCCATGAGCGCGGCGGAGTTTGTTGAGATGATCGTCGGCGTTGGCGCAGCTAGGGTGCGCGACCTCTTCAAGCAGGCGCGCGAGAACGCGCCCGCGATCGTTTTCATCGACGAGCTCGATGCCATCGGCCGCGCACGGGGCCAGGTGGCGATCGGCGGGTCCAGTGAACAGGAGCAGACCCTCAATCAGATCCTGACGGAGATGGACGGCTTTTCGAGCCGCGAGGGCATTATCGTTTTGGCAGCGACAAACCAACCTGAGGTGCTCGACAAAGCGCTTTTAAGACCCGGCCGCTTCGACCGGCGCGTCATTGTAAATCTGCCGGATAAGAACGGGCGTGAGGCGATCCTCAAAGTTCACACGCGCACGGTGCCGCTTGCCAAAGACATGAGCCTGGAAGAGGTTGCCGCCGCAACACCTGGATTCTCCGGCGCCGATTTGAAGAATCTCGTCAATGAGGCGGCGTTGCTCGCGGCGCGGCGCGAACAGAACCAAGTCCAGCAAAAAGACTTCCTTGATTCGCTGGAGAAAATTGTGCTTGGCCCGGAGCGCCCGCTTCTGTTGAGTCGCGCCGACAAAGAACGCATCGCGTACCACGAGGGCGGCCACGCCGTGCTCGCGTACGTGCTCGACCACTCCGACCCGGTCCACAAGGTCACGATCCTCCCGACCGGTATGGCGCTCGGCGTGACCCAGCAGCTCCCCACCGAGGAGCGCCACATCTACAAGAAGGA
>DATNDF010000384.1 GCA_035607015.1 Candidatus Angelobacter sp.
GTTGAGATTGTTCGGCGGGATTTTGTCGGCGTTGTCGTCGGCATACATGATCCACGACAGGCTCAACTGGTTCAAATTGTTGAGGCATTGAATGCCTTGCGCCTTGGTCTTCGCTTTTGCGAGCGCCGGCAACAACAGTCCAGCGAGAATCGCAATGATCGCAATGACCACCAGTAATTCAATCAAGGTGAACGCGACCACCGAGACCATCCTTCTTGTTCGGAATTTGCTCACGGCAATCCGGGACGCTTGGCTGGCGGTTGATAATCGTAATGCCAGTACAACTGCCACAGCTGTTCGAGCGGCACCTTCTGCGCATGGCCATCAAAAAAGGCAGCGTTCACCGCTCCTGGAAGCCGTTGACTTGAAGGCCAACTCTTGGGGATCGGACTGGGACGGCTTCCGTGCCGTGGAATGGTCATCATGCTCATGGCGCTGATTTCCTGCAACGTGGTGCCGTTTGTGGAGACGACACTTGCCAAATTTTTAGCAGGAAGACCGTCGGCTGTAGGGATTCCGAACCAACTGACGCCATCGGCCAGCAGGGGAGTCAATGTCGGTTGTTGAACTCGTCCCTCGTTTCCAAAAATCTTCGTGCGCATTGTGCCCCACGAAGGCAACGAATCCCGCAAGAGCAACCAATGATTGAGGAAATAACTGCCGGAACGAAATCGAGGAACTACGTCCCGATTAACATCACCAACGACCTCCGCAAGTGTGATAGGATTGAGTGTGTTGGGTACTCCTTTAATCCATACACTCCAGTCCACGCTCCACGCCGAGTCTATCGTTCCGTATCTTTCGTATGGCGTGTACCGCCAATACAAAGAAGGGTCTGCTGGGTCTTTTCGGAGCGGCGCGTCGGGACAAATCCAGCCGAGTTCAGGCCTGCCGACCTGCTGCACATACCAATCGGCCACAGATTGTTTGCTGAGACTGCTCCCGATTTCATCATCCAGCGCGAGCCTGTAACTCAATAAGATTTGTCGCTGATTGCTTAAGCATTGAACTGCCCGCGCCTGCTCTTTCGCTCGCGACAACGCCGACAACAGCAGCGCCGCCAGAATCGCGATGATAGCGATGACCACCAGCAGTTCGATCAGAGTGAAACCGGGGCAAGTTGGACGATGGCTCTTCATTGCAACCCCGGTCGCTTGGCGGGCGGGCGATAATCGCGGTGCCAGGAAAACTGCCACAAACGCTCCAGCTTCACGGCTTCGGCGTGGCCGTCGTAAAATGTCATATTGATCGCGCCGGGCAGTTTGGCGTTCGGCGGGTAGTTGGTGGAAATCTGCGATGGACGCGAACCGTGCCGGGGAATTGTAAACGCGGCCATTCCATGACTAAGACCCGACGAAAATCCGTTCACCAGGTTTCGGGCCGGAAAATCGGTCGCTATGGGTCCCGACCACCAACCAGCCCACCCTCCCCAGTAAATTCCATCAGCGAACACCGGGGTTTCAGCCGGGGTTGCGACGTCGCTTTCGCTCCGGAAGTGATCTCTCCCTGTGGGAGTATCCTGGTTGGCGTCTGTCCACAACCAGCCTCCCGTCAACCAATTATTGGGCGCATAACTTCCCACTCTGTGCTGCGGAAGGTTCGGCTGCTGTGGATCAAACCAACTCCACCAGTAGGGACCACTATTATCGGGCGAGTCCACGACCCAGGCGGAGTACACTGATCCCGGATAGAATCCTTTTGTGGGGCCGCGGAATGGTGAAGGGGGCCGGGCCTTTGGGCTTCGTTCAGGTGCGGCGGGACAGATCGATCCCGCGCCCGGCACGCCCCATTGTTTGGACCACCACTGGCCTTGTGCTGTCTGCGCGTAGGACTGGGGAGCTGAAACGGGAACGGAATCATAGTTGAGGGCCAGACGACCCGAATCGTCGTCAATCGCTATTTTGAAACTCAGGGTGTTCTGGCGCAGATTGCTCAGGCACTTGATCGTATTCGCTTGGTCCTTGGCTTTGGCGAGCGCCCCCAGGAGCAGGCTGGCGAGAATCGCGATTACAGCGATGACGACCAGCAGTTCGATCAAAGTAAATGCCTTCGCGCTTCGGGCCTTTATGGTCTGGAAATCGGGATTCACGGAATATCGGCAAGGCTACTTCAATGCAGTCGTCATTGCCACTCCAGAATTTGCCCGTTGGCCAGCAGTCGCGTGCGTAGGTTCGCGTAGTCAAGCTTCCACGTCGTCGCCTTGTCGTCGATGGCGCGGCAGGCCGCGCAGCGCGAGCCACAGCCCGGCCCCGGTCCAGCCCTGTCAAAGTGAATCAAACCAAACCGGGCCAGACCCGGGGCAAACGCGTGACAGGCGCCATCACTTTTGGCAGAGTGTTCGCATGAAAGCCGTTCCTGAATCCGGTTCCAGTCGGTGCAAGCAGGCCTTGAAGCATGATGGAGTCAACCATGCCGGCGAAGAAATCCCGCGCCGGGAATTCCTCAAGCGCGGTATCGGCGCGACTACCGCCGTCGCCGCCCTCGGTGGATTGCTTCCGGCAACAGCGGCCCTCGAGGAATCTCAGCCGGCGGGAAAAATGATTGGCATCCAGGTCGGGGCGGTCTCGTTCGTGGACGAAGGTGTCGGGCAGGTGCTCGATCTCCTGCACGAGCGGGCCGCAGTGGATACCATTTTCCTGACCACGTTCACTTATGGCCGCGGTCTGGGCGGACGGCAGATTCCGGGCCAGCCCTTTCCGGATCACGGCAAACAGGAGTCGGACGAGAAAACCTTTCACGGAGGTAATTACGCCACGCCGCACGCGGAGTTTTACCGGAACACGGCACTGAAACAGACGCGCGCGCCGGACCACGGCGACCTGGACATCGTGGCGGCCGTCCTGCCCGAGGCACGGAAGCGCGGCATGAAATTGTTTTGTTCGATCGAGGACGTGTTCCGTTCGGACGTACCGGGCGTGAAGGAAGTGGCAGAAGTGGACCTGCGGGGCCGCCGCACGGGCACGCTCTGTCTGTTTCATCCCGACGTGCGGGCGTTCTGGACCGGGCTCGCGGCCGATCTCTGCGAATCTTATGACATTGACGGCGTCCTGTTTTTCAACGAGCGCAACGGGCCGTTGTTGAACGCGCTCGGCGCGAGCCACGCGCAAAGCATCGCTTCATCGCGCGTCACGTGCTTTTGCGAACACCACCAGGCGGCGGCGCGCGCGGCGGGCATCAATTTCGAACGCGCGCGCGAGGGCTATACGAAGCTCGACCAGTTCGTACAGGCCGCGCTCAAAGACCAGCGTCCGAGTGACGGTTACTTTGTCGAGTTCTGGCGGTTGCTGGTCGAGTGGCCGGAAATCATCGCCTGGGACCACCTCTTTGACCAGGGTAAACACCAGGTTCTTGCCGAGGTCAATGCGACGGTGAAATCAATCCGCAACGGACTGCAGGTCGGTTTTCACATCGAGCACGTGAACTCGTTCAACCCGATCTTTCGCGCCACGCGCCGGTACGATGAGCTGGCGAAGAAGGCGGATTTCCTGAAGGTGGTGGTCTATAACAACTGCGGGGGCGAACGTTACGCCAATTTCATCCGCAATGTCGGCTCGACGGTCTTCCGCGACGTGCCGAAGGGCGAACTGCTCGGGTTCAACAATCATCTGCTGAACTACGGGAATGAAGCGAGCCTCGAAGGACTGGCCGCGGCCGGTTTGTCGCCGGATTATGTGGCACGCGAAACGAAACGCGCGCTCGACGGAGTCCAGGGCAAATGCCGCATCCTGCCCGGCATCGACATCGGCATCCCTACGGGCAGAAACTCGCGCAAGGCCGCGCCGGACGATAGCTGTGCCGCGACCGCCGCCGCCCTGAAAGCGGGCGCGCAGGGCATCATTCTGTCGCGCAAATATTCCGAAATGCGGCTGGCCAATCTCGACGCAGCGGGCAAGGCCGTCCGTGAATTCGCAAAATAAAAATCATCGTTTATGCGCCGCAAGGTTGTTTCAGAAATCTGTGTTGTGGTGGTCCTGACCATTTGCACCCGCGGCGCCGAACCGGCGGTTCATTCTCCGCCGGGCAACTCCTCCAGGCAACTCCGCGAGTATCGCGACTTCGCGATGGTCCATGACGGAAACGCGGTTCACGGCAGGGAACTTTTCGCTTCCGAGCAGCGGGCCGCCTGTGTGAAATGTCATTCGGTGGATGGCAGCAGCGGCAAGGCAGGGCCGGACCTGTTCGCGGTCGGGGACAAGCTGCCGCGGATGGAATTGATTCGCGCCGTGCTCGAGCCATCGGCGGAGATCGCGGTGGGTTACGGCACAACGATCGTGGAGACAAAGTCCGGCGAACAGTTTCAGGGCGTTCTCAAGGACGCGACCGCCGAGGCGATTGAACTGATGGGCGCGGACGGCCAGCGGGTCCGCATCGCCACCCGTGACATCCGCGAGCAGCGCGGCAGCAACGTGTCGCTCATGCCCGAAGGTTTGCAGGCCGGGTTGTCGCTGCAGGAGTTCACCGATCTGGTCGAATATCTCGTCACGCTCAAACAGCCGGAGTCAGCGCTCACGAGCAATCGCGGCATGCCCGTTGATGTTCCCGAACTGGCGAAGCCCGTCACCGTGCGGCCATTTTTCAGCGAGGACCTGCGTTTCTCGCACTCGTTCGTCCAGCAGCCGGGCGATGTCCGTTCCGGGCTGGTCTGGTTCGGGCAGGTTCCAGGGATCAGCAACGCCTTTCTCGCGGTCCATCAAACCGGGAAAATCTGGTTGCTGCAAAAGAGCGCGGCTCACGACGCGAAGACGCTGTTCGCCGACGTCGCGAAGGATATCTTCAGCGAACGCGGGCCGAATGGATTGCTCAGCCTGGCGTTTCATCCGCGCTTCCGCGAGAACCGCAAATACTATCTCAAACACCAGGTCTTCGAGGATGGGAAGATTGCGACGGTTGTGGTTGAACGGGAGGCGTCGCCCGATTTCCGGACCGACGCCGGCAAACCTTCTCGGCGGCTGTTGAAGATGGTGAGCGTGACACAGGACCACAGTGGCGGCTGCATCGGTTTTGGACCGGACGGTTTCCTCTACATTGGAATGGGCGACACCGGCCCGCAGCAGGACCCGCAGGGCCACGGACAGGATTTGAGCATACTTCTCGGCAAGATGATACGCATTGACGTGGACCGTGCGGATGCCGGGCTGCCTTACGCGATTCCGGCCGACAATCCGTTTCGCGGCCGGCCGGGCGCGCGGCCGGAGATCTGGGCGTATGGGTTTCGCGAGCCTTGGCGGTTCAGCTTCGACTCGCTCACCGGCGATTTGTGGGTCGGCGACGTGGGACAGGATCGCGTCGAGGAGGTCTCCATCGTGCGACGCGGTGAAAATCACGGTTGGAATGTCTATGAGGGCTTCGAGCCGTTCTCGAACCGTTACCGCAAGGAAGGATGTGTCTATGTCCCGCCGGTGTTTGCCTACAAACGGAAATACGGGAACTCGGTGACCGGCGGTTACGTTTATCGTGGCGACAAGCGTTCGTCATTTTACGGCGCATACATTTGCGGCGATTACACATCGCATCGGATCTGGGCGCTGAAGCAGCGGGACCGCACGCTCCAGGTCGTCCGACAGATCGGCAAGTCGCCGCAGGGCATCGCGTCGTTTGGGACCGACGAGCGCGGCGGAATTTACGTAGTGGGCTACGAAGGCATGGTTTACCGGCTTGACTTCACGGGTGCGTCGTTCGATGAGACCGTGGAAAAGGCGACGTCCGTCGGTGGCCCGGCAGGTGGGCCTGGAGTGGCGAAGAACTTATTCCGAACCAATTAAGCGTCCTGCGAATCAATTCCTGGCAAGCCTGAATCAAGCTGGCGGAGAGAGAGGGATTCGAACCCTCGGTGGGTTTTAGCCACGCACGCTTTCCAGGCGTGTGCCTTAAACCACTCAGCCATCTCTCCACCTCGCAAGCGCAATTTGACGAAGTTCAACCGATGGCGCAACGATTTTTGCCTGATGTGCAGGGGAGTTTTGACATTCGTCGCCAGGGCCTTAGTGTATGCAACAGCTTGGCAGGGCGTCTGGTTTCCGGTGGTTGAATAACGGAAGAACTTATTCGGTCAATAAGGCCAGATTAATCAGGTCCGGGATAGACCTGTCGGGCAAAGAAAGATCAGAAATGAACTCAGCTCTCACCGTCCGAACCAGACCACGTGCGATGCGCATCGCCGCACGGTCGGCCGGGTGCGCGTTCAGGGAAGGGGTCGTGCGCAATCCTTTTTCGTTTGAATCACAGATCGAGAGCAAAACTTTCAGAAAGGGAACAGTCCTATGAAAAACCGCGTGCTTGTTGCGACCTTGCCGGCGCTGGCCGTCGGCGGAACTATTCTTCTGTTTGGTCTGGGAGCCCAGCCGCAAAAAACGGGCCCGACCGAATCCGTCGCGTCCGCCACCGCGGTGGCCGCCACTCCGGCGGAGGCGAATGAGTCCGGCGCCACCACTGAACCGCTTCCAAAAACCGCCACTGCTCCGGCAAAACTCTCGCCCGGTGTGGACGAAATTGTAAGATTGGCCCAGGCCGGTGTGGGCGATGAAGTGTTGCAGGCTTACATCGAGAACTCGTCTGTTCCTTACAAGTTGAGTGTGGATGAAATTTTGTACCTGCATGACCTCGGTCTTTCGGCCGAGATGATTTCCACGATGGTGCGCCACAGCCAGTCCCTGGCTGCCCAGTCAACTCCGCCCGCGGTCGCGCCATCGCCGGACACAAATGCGGTGGCACAACCACCGGCAACCGAGCCGGCGACAACCGAGCCTCCCACCGACACCAATCCGGTTACGGCGGATGGCGCCGCAGTCGTCACTCCGCCGCCACAGGTGAACAACAATTATTTTTACCAGACTCTGGCTCCCTACGGGACATGGGTGGAGGTCGCTGGCTACGGTTGGTGCTGGCAGCCGACGGTGGCCGTGGTTGACACGGGCTGGCGGCCTTATTGCAACAGCGGGCACTGGGTATGGACCGATTGCGGCTGGTACTGGCAATCCGATTACTCGTGGGGTTGGGCGCCGTTTCATTACGGCCGGTGGTATCGCAGCTCGCTGCACGGCTGGGTCTGGGCGCCGGACTCGACCTGGGCGCCGGCCTGGGTGACCTGGCGTTACTCGGACTCGTATTGTGGCTGGGCGCCTTTGCCGCCAGGCGCGTACTTCGACGTGGGCGTCGGATTCAGATTTCACGGTGGGCGGGTGGGCGTGGGATTTGACTTCGGATTGGTGCCCGATTGTTTCACATTCATCCCGACACGTTTGTTTTGCGATCCGCGTCCGTGGCGCCATTGCCTGCCCGGGATTGAGGTCGTGAACATTTTCCATCGCACGAGGATCATCAACAATTTCAACGCGGGTCCGAGGGGCGGCGCCATAATAAACGTGGGGCCGGGCAGGAACGCCATCGCGGCCGTCACCCGGACAGAGATTCGGAAGGTGGAATTGCGCGACGCGAACCCGGCAGGCGGCACGGTGATCAAGGCCGACCGGGCGGATCGTGACGGCAAAACGCTCGCAGTATTCCGGCCCCGACTGCCGCAGCAGGCGCCCGCGCCTCCGGCGCAAATCATCCAACGACAGCAGGAGCTGCGCAGGAGCGGGGAAATACTGGCGAGGAGCGAAGGGATCAAACCCTCGGGGATGGCTCGAGGCGGGTTTGTTGTTCCGTCCACCGTACGCGGAACACCGTCGCCGCAGATTTTGCGGCCGGCGCCAAGTACGCCAGCGATTTCGCGAAACACGCGCTCGGAAGGCAGAAACCCGGAAGTGACGCAGTCCAGCCCGGTCATCGGGAGACAGCCTCCGGCACAGCGCCCGCTTGCGGAGGCGCTTCCACGAACCTCCGAACCCACGCCCAATATTGGCGACCGTTCGCGCGCCTATCAGCCGCAGCCAAACTTGCAACCTCTCCGACGCGATTCCGTCTCCCCGACCGACCGACCTCAACACGCCAATCCGCCGCGGTCATATCAACAGGTGACACCGCCGCTAACCTATACGCCGCCCGCGGTGTCGCGGCCTGCCTCGCCCGCGCCAGTGTATAACATTCCGCCGCGTGTACAGGAGTCGCGTTCCAGCTCGCCCGGTTATCAGCCTCCGCGCAGTTATTCACCGCCTCCCGCCCCTTCGCGTTCGTTTGAAGCCCCGGTCTCGCGGCCCAGCCCGCCGCCGTCGTACTCGGCGCCGGCGCCTCGTTCGCAGCCCGCCCCATCGTCCGCTCCATCACGGGATGATGGCGGACGAAAGCGCTAACGGGCTACCGTGGAGGGGAAGAGGGTTTCGTCTGGAGTTGATCGAACAATCTGGACAAAGGGAACAGCGCAATGCACTCAGGTTGCTTCTCGCGGTCGAATAAACTGGCAGTTGTCTGCCTTGTTTTCACCGTCCTGAACAGTGTTCTTCCGCTTCGGGTTGTCGCACAAAGTACAAACCTGTACTCGACAGGGTTTGAACTTTCCGAGGGGTTCGACCCGCGCCTGACCTTGATCGGCCAGGGCGATTGGACAGGTACGGATTTCAACGGCAACGGCTTCGTCACAAATGCCTTTGAAAACGGCCCTGGCGGCCAGCCGTTTGGCCTGCAACAGGCGTTCGTCGGATTCTATCCGTTGACCAACACGCAAGGGACTTTGAACGTCTGGCAGCCGCTGGATTTCGATCCGGTTGCCGCCAACATGCCGATAGTGACCTTTTCAGTCACGATGTCCATTTACGATTCTACGATCGCGATGCCGAACCGGGACTGTTTTCGCTGGAGCGTTTACAGCGCGAACAACGGAGGCACGCGTTTGTTCACCCTCGACTTCGACAACGCAACCCTGAAAATCAATTACGAGCTGGACGACAACGTGTTTGTCTGGACCGGATTCAATTTTGAAAATGCGATATCAACGAACGGACAATACAACCTCATCGTCAC
>DATNDF010000385.1 GCA_035607015.1 Candidatus Angelobacter sp.
CGGTCGCGGATCAGTTTGATGTCGAGCACCGGCGCATTATAGAAGCGTGTTGCGGCAGGGCAAGGGCGAACGAAATTCGGACTCGACCTGCGGGACCGCGATTTGAATCGACCGGTATTGATTTGCTCACAAATATCCTTGGTCGCTAAAACCACTACGTGGACCTTCAGTGCAAACGACGCCGATGAACTGGACACTACGCCTCGCGCGCGAGGATGACATTCCTGCGTTGGAACAGCTCATACCGCTGTCGGTGCGAGCGTTGCAGTCGGCGTACTACTCGGCGGCACAAATGGAGGCGGCCCTGGGGCCGGTCTTTGGTGTTGATCGCCAGCTCATCCAAGACGACACTTACTTTGTCGTGGAACATGATCGTCAGATTATCGGCTGCGGCGGATGGAGCAAACGCCGTTCGCTCTTCGGCAGTGACCACGGGAGAGTTGAACCAGACGCTGAGCTTGACCCGGAGCATGATTCGGCACGCATCCGTGCGTTCTTCGTGCATCCGGCCTGGGCGCGTCAGGGTATCGGGCGCTGCCTGCTCATTGCCTGCGAGCAAGCGATACGCGAGGCGCGCTTCCGCACGATTGATCTGGTGGCGACGCTGGCCGGTGAGCCGCTTTACGCGGCGTTTGGATACACGGAGGTTCAGCGATACGAGGTTCCAATGAGTGGAGGGTTGAGTCTGCCAGTGGTGCGGATGACGAAAAGTCTGCAACCCGTCGCTCAACCCCGTCGTCGATAGGTAAAAAATCTATTCCTTCCACACGCGCGCATCCTGGCGGATGTGCCAGCGCTCGATGCGACCATCCGGCAGTTTGACTTCCGCCGTCGCTTCAAAACCGTCCTTCGCCATTTGTAGCGTTGGCGCTTTGGTTAATCCCCTGCCAGCGTCAATGGACAATCTCAGTTCATCCAGTGTCGTCGCCCAGCGATGGTTCTTCGCCTCGTAATCCCGCTGCGCGTAATAAATCTCCTGAAGCGCGTTGCGCACTTTCATAGCAGGGTCAGTCACGAACTTTGCTTTGCCGAATTTCTTTCTCGTGAATTGCACGTAGCCCCACTTCTCCGGACGGTGCATGTCGATAATTCCCTGCGGCGACCAGACCCAATTATCTTCCCGCGTGCCCGGCACCTTTTCATATTTTCCGTTCACGATGTTGATCTGCCATTCCACGCGCGAGAAATCGACTCGCCATTGGTCGCCTTCGTCTGGTGGCGTCCGACGATGCGCGTATTCGGCGAGTGCCTTCCATGGAAATGCGATTTCCATCGACCAGCCTTTATCGCGATCCGCGGGATTATTGAGCGTCCCATTGACATGTACGGCTGTCTTGAGCCCGGGAATCTCCCATTCGTTCAACGCCGGGCCGCCGTCCTTGTACGGCTTTTTCAGCAGGAGGTCCCAGCCGGTGTTGAGCGCGTTCATCTCGAATTCGTAGTACTCGTGGCTGTCGCCGTCCGGGTCGATGAACACCTCGAAATCGTTGTCGTTGAAAATCACGGCGTCGTGGTTGGTGAGCGTGGCCCAGACATGCGGCTCCTTCAGTTCGGTGGCGACGTAGAAGTATTGATCGTCCCAAAGCATTTTGGCGCGCGTGCGAAAACGCGGCTTCGGTTTCCTGTCACCTTCAATATCCGCGAAATCATGCGTCCACGGTGCTTTCTTCCAATCTGGTTCATCCAACCGCCCGTCCATCATGATCGAACCCGTCGTGTGGTAGCAAACGTAGCCCTGCGGCACGATCGGCTTCATGCGCGCCCAATCGCCCGCGAAGTCAGCCCCGATGAGGGAGGTTGCGTTTGCAAGACCGGACACAATCATTAAACTCAAAACGAAGCGGCGCACTTGGGTGAAAGGTTTCAATGCCATGCCTCCCGCAGGAAACGAACGAAATTACCGCTGGCGATCAATTCAACATCCGTCGATTTGTAGCCGCGATCGAGAAGTAAATTGGGAACGCGTTGCAGGTCGGCGATGGTGTTCAAGTCGGACGGTGTCTGTTCCCGGCCAAACGCGCCGTCGAGGTCCGAGCCGATTCCCGAATGCCGCGCGTTGCCGGCGATCTGACAGACGTGGTCGATGTGGTCCACGATTCGTTCGAGCTTTACCCCGGCGCTTTCCGGCGTGGTCTTGCCGCGAACCCAGCCCAACGCCAGCATCCATGCGTCGAGCGCCACGCCAATCACCGCACCGCGTTTGACCAGCGCTTTGATCTGTTCGTCACTGAATTGACGATTGTGCGGCACGAGCGAGCGGCAATTTTGATGGCTCGCCCAGATCGGGCCTTTG
>DATNDF010000386.1 GCA_035607015.1 Candidatus Angelobacter sp.
ACGTCCTTGGCATCCACCTTCCCCGCGTCAACTGCATCGAGCAATTGTGCCGCCCAGGCCGCCCGACTGCAAAGCGCGCCGCGCACTTGCTGACGCGAGCCTGCGGGCAGGGTTGGATACATCGCGAGGAGTCGCTCCGCCACCGCCGATAGCGGGAAATGCCGCAACGCTGAAAGCGCGGCGCTCTGGATCGTTGGCGACTTCTCCTGCTCGATCAGAGCAAGCAACGCCGGCGCGCTTTCTTCGGCGCCGGTCTCGCCCAGCGCGCTGATCAGACCTGCCCGTTCGTTTTCTTTGAAACCATTGTCGGAGATCATGCGCAACGCCAAAGTCGCAGCCTTTTTGTCGCCGATCCGCAGACCAAGGCGAACAACAGCGAGTCGAGGGCTGCCCTGACTCCACGTTTTGGTGAACCACGATTCCAGCGGACCCGGAACCTTCTCGAGTCGTCTGCCCGCCAGCGCTAATTCCATTCCAGCCAACACCCGGTCCACGTCCTGTGTCGTCGGCGCGAGTGACAACAACCGGGCGCAGGTTTCAAAGTCGCTGTCGGTGCCTTCGGCCGCGTATCGGCGCGACAATCGTTCGATTATGTATTGTCTGACCAGTTCACGTTCCCAAGCCCCGGGTTGCGACAACAGCGCGACGAACTGATCGCGATTCGAAATGGCCTTGCTTTCAATGGCCCACCAGACCAACAGGGGAATCTCTGGGTCATGGGCGTCTTCATCATGGTTCAGGAGTTCGCGGATGATCGGCAGCGCGTCTCCGCCCGGCAGACGCCTGGCTGAACAAGCCAGTTGATTGCGAACCACGGGGCTCGACTCCGCACGCGCGACCTCTACCAGGTGTTGCTCGACGTCCGGCGAGACATTTTTCGCATCTCCGAGGAAGCGAATCGTCCACGCCCGCACGTCCTCGCTCCGGTGTTTCATCAGCCTTTCAGCAAGGTCATCATCGAATCCGCCGCCAACGTAAAGTGTCCAGAGACTCTCCAGAGCCAGATGATCATCTTTCGTGCTGAAAATGTTCTCCCGAAGCGCCGGCAAAATGGTCGGGTCGCGTCGCTCGGCCAGCAACCGTCGGGCCGTCCTGGCAAACCACTCGTTGGTGCGGGAAAGCATTTCGACCAACTTCGGACTGGTTGCCTTTGATAAATCGAACCGCGCGACCGGTTTCGCGCCGTTCGCCTGCAGTTTGTAGATCCGGCCGTTGCTTCGGTCCCAAGTGTCGAGCGGATCGACATGTGTGGCGCGCTTGTCGCACCAGTCCGCTATGAACACGGAACCGTCCGGTCCGGTTTCGCAATCAACCGGTCGGAACGTCACGTCGTCCGTTTCGAGAAGCGGGCCACCGAAGTGCCCTTTGAATCCGGAACCATCGCGCTCCAGCACGTGCCAATAAACTGCGTTCGCCAGCAGATTGCCCGCGATGTATGCGCCGTTGAAACGCGAGGGAAACGCGCCACCTTGATAGACAATCCCGCCGTCGGTGACATGACCTCCTTTGAATCCGCGGTAAGGAATGTGATCGAAATACCCGAAGGTATAAGGGTTGTGCAAGGGGCCGTGTTTGCTGAAGCCCTTGATGTAATAGCCGCCCTGGACCTGGTGCAAAGCGATCTGCTCGCCAAAATTCGTGCCGGCGATGACGTTGCCATGCTCGTCGAAATCAAGACCCCATGTGTTTCCACCACCTTCGGCAAACAACTCGAATTCGCGCGTTCGGGGATGGTAACGCCAGATGCCTTGCTGGAATTCGATGCCGCGGATGTGCGCCGTCACCGTGCTGCCTTGCGCGCCGTAAAGCCAGCCGTCCGGCCCCCAGGTCAGCGAGTTCGCCACCGCGTGCGCGTCCTCCAGTCCGAAACCGCTCAACAACACTTCGGGATCGCCGTCAGGGACGTCGTCGTGGTTGCGATCAGGATAAAATAGAAGATAAGGCGCCTGCAGAATGAACACGCCGCCTTGGCCTATGGCCATGCCGGAGGCAAGATTCAAGCCGGTCACAAAGTCCTTGAACTTGTCGAAACGACCATCCCCATCGGTGTCTTCGCAAATGGTGATCCTGTCCGCGCCCTTTGGTCCACGGGGCGGTGGGTCCGGCACGCGGTCGTATTTGGTGCGGAGGTATTGATCCACGCTCACGGGCTTGAGGCCGGCGGGCGCCGGGTATTGGAGGTATTGAATCACCCACATCCGCCCGCGTTCATCAAAGCTGATGGAGAGCGGCTGGCGAATGTCCGGTTCGCCGGCAACAAGCTTCACCTCGAAGCCGTCGGCGACCTTCATGTGTTTCAACGCTTCTTCGGGTGAAGGCGCGGCCGCGTTTGCCGGCAAACTCGGAAGGGAAAAGGTCCCAATTGAAAGTAGCACGACGCCCAGCAGCGAAGCACCGCTTCGTTCGGCAAAAAGAGGGACGTTCGCCATAGGTTGCGTCTCCAGTTTACCAACCCGCAACTTCGTACAGCAATCACGAATGGCAGTCCGTTTTTACTTCGGCATGTGAAAACACAGGCAACATGAAAACCTCGACCGTAGGAAACGCTCGAAGCTGTCACTCCTTCAGCCGATAAAACCGCTTCCCGGCCTTCAAGTCATCGATGACCACACGCTGATCGCCGAGGACGACAAACGGACTGGTCACCGCCGTCCAGCTTGCGTTGCTTGAAAGGTCCGGGGAGCTTTCGAGTGAAAAGTCGCTCTTATTCGCAGGCCAGTAGAGAAACGCTTGCTGCCCAACAAAAGCCAGATTGAGCGCGGGAAGTTCGACAATTTTCGCCAGAAAAAAAGTCGTGTTAAAGCCGACATCCGCCATCTGAATCGAGTCAAATGACGCACTGCCGTCACGAACCCCTGCTATGTAACAGTTTGCCGCCACATCCAAGCCGATTCCGAAGGCGATGTCGTACTGAGTTCCTCCCGCTTGTTTCACCCAAACCAAATTGCCGAGTGGATCAAACTTGGCAACGAACCCGTCGTAACCTCCTCTGCTTGCCAGTATGGCGCCGCCAAAGTCCGAATCACCACTTGAAAACGAGCCGACGGAATAACAGTTGCCCTCACCATCGACGGC
>DATNDF010000387.1 GCA_035607015.1 Candidatus Angelobacter sp.
TCTTCGCCCCGGAACTCCCGTTGTCGCTGGCGCTGGCGACCAAGCTGCCGGTGCGGTCGGCATGGGCATCACGCGCGCCGGAGTCGTCAGCGCGACTATCGGAACTTCCGGCGTCGTTTTTGCTGCTACTGATCGCCCTTCGCTCGATCCCAAAGGCCGCTTGCACACCTTCTGCCACGCCATCCCCGGTCGCTGGCACGTCATGGGCGTCACGCAATCCGCAGGCCTCTCGCTACGCTGGTTCCGCGATCGTTTTGGCGCCGGACCTGACGACGGCCGCGATCCTTATGAACGACTCTCCGCGGAGGCCGCCACTGTTCCAGCGGGCTCCGAGGGAGCCTTTTGGGCGCCCTACTTGATGGGCGAGCGCACGCCGCATCTCGATCCTTTCGCGCGTGCCGCCTTTGTCGGCCTGTCGGCATCTCATACGCGCGCGCACCTTATCCGCGCAGTCCTCGAAGGCGTAACCTACAGCCTGAAAGACACCTTCACGATCTTCGACGAGATCCATGTTCCCGTTGAACGGATCCGCCTCGGCGGTGGAGGCGCTCGCTCGCCGCTCTGGCAGCAAATCCAGGCGGATGTTTACGCACACGAGGTTGAAATCTTAAAAGCGGAAGAAGGCGCGGCCTATGGCGCCGCGATTCTTGCAGGCGTGGGCTCAGGATGCTGGAAAAGTGTGGATGAGGCGTGCGACGCCGCCGTGCGTGTCGCGAAAGTCGTCGGCCCGATCCGCGAAACCAGCGCCGTTATGCAGCGCGGCTATCAAACTTATCGCCGGATTTATCCGGCCTTGCATTCCATCTTCGCCGAAAACAAATCTTCTTCCGCAAACTGAGCTGCGAATCCCTGCGAACAATCGCAAGCGACGCGGCGATTCTCCATCATCCGGCCTTTTTCTGCCCCGGCTTGAAGTGGTAGCAGTACCACGCGCCTATCACAGTCATCAGCGCGCCCCACCAAACGCTCGCGTGCAAGTTGAAAAGCTCTACGGTTGGGTGGGCAGGCGGATTCCACAACTCGTACAGGCCCGCGCCGAAAATCAGCACTCCATTAACCAGCAACGATAACCCGATAAAGAACCAGATAGAAACCATGCTTCCGACCTCCGGGGGCTACCAAAAGTAGATGTTCAGAACGAAGAACACGACACCCACCACACCCGCCCAGAAAATAGGCTTCTGATACACAGGAATACTTCCGACGGACGGAACTGGCGTCAACCCGTAAACCAAGCCAGTCAACTCCGCGTCCGTTTTGGGCTTCGTCGCCAAACTCACAACAACCGTCACGACCACGCAAACGAGAAAAGACCACAGCGCCTGAAACATATCCTGTGCCAGCGCTTTAGCATGCGGCGAGAGCGCCACATAACGCAGAGCCGATGGATCTGCTTTCACCCAAGCCCACATGCTGACGGAAGATACCGTGCCGCAGAGCAATCCCCAGAAGCCGCCCGGCCCCGTCGCTCGCTTCCAAAGCATGCCGAGAATAACGGTGCCGAACAGTGGCGCGATGAAAAAACTGAACAGCGCCTGCACATAGTCCATAATGCTCGCGAACTGCATCACCAAATACGCCGTGCCCACGCTAATCAGCACGCCGATCACCGTCGTCCACCGGCCCATATTCACGTAGTGGTGGTCCGTGCCCTTGCTGTTGATTAGCGGCCGGTAGATGTCATACGTCCAGACGGTAGTGAACGCACTCACATTCCCCGCCATCCCAGACATGAAACCCGCGATCAACGCGGTAATCCCTAGACCCAGCAACCCAGGGCCGCAATAGCGGGCGAGCATCAGCGGAAGAACGTCGTTGTAGCTGTGCGCTCCGGTCACGGCAGCCACCGATTCGGGTACGAGTTTCATCGGAAGCACGGCCAATCCCAGTAGTCCCGGCAAAATGACGATGAGCGGAACAAACATCTTGAACCCCGCTCCGATGATGGGGGCCATCTCCGCGCTGCGTATGTCCTTGGCGGCGAGGATGCGTTGCACAACAAGAAAATCCGTCGTCCAGTAACCCATCGAGATGACCGCAGCCAACCCGAACACAATGCCGATCCAGTTGATACCCATGGGGTTGTCCGTGAAGGAACCTAAGCCCGACCACAGATGAACGTACTGATCCGACGCCCGCTGGGCAATTTGCACTTTCAGGTTGCTCCAGCCGCCGGCCTCGTAGAGCCCGAGAATTGGAATCAGCAGAGCGCCCGCCCAGATCAGGAAGAACTGCAACACTTCATTAAAAATCGCCGACCTCAACCCGCCGAGCGCAACATAAATAGCCACGGTGATCGACGACACCCAAATGCTGAAATTGATGTCCCAGCCCAGTACAATCTGCATCACCTTCGCCATCGCGAACATGTTGACGCCGCTCATCAGCACGGTCATGAAGGCAAACGAAACCGCGGAGACAGCGCGAGCCGGTTCTCCAAAACGCAATTTCAAGTAACCCGGAACGGAGTGTGTTTTGGAAATGTAGTAAAACGGCATCATTACTAGCGCGAGGAAAAGCATCGCGGGTATCGCGCCAATCCAGTACCAATGCGTGGCCAGAATGCCGTATTGGTAGGCCGAACCCGCCCAGCCCATCAGTTCCAAAGCGCCGAGATTCGCCGAGAGGAAACTCAGTCCAGCCACCCACGCGGTCATTTCGCGGCCCGCCATGAAAAAATCTTCACCGGTGTTCGCGCGGCCGCGCAAGTAGAAGCCAATGGCCAGGACCAACGCGAAGTAAAAAACGATGATGACGACGTCAACCGCGGAGAGATGAACGAGTCGAGCTGGTACGATAAACGCGGATGGAATGGTCATAGAGTTCAGAATCGCTTCTCCTCTGCGTGCGTCTTACGACTCATGACAGGGGATAAAGTCCCAGCTATGAATACGAGGACTCGACCCCAACATCACTTCGCCGAGAACTTGTAAATCGTTTCCGAATGAAATTTTGTTCCTGGCTTCAAAACAGTGGATGGAAAATTTGGCCGGTTAGGCGAGTCCGGATAGTGCTGGGTCTCAAGGCATATCGCGCCGTATTTCTGGTACGCAACTCCGCCTTTCCCTGTAATGCTTCCGTCGAGATGGATCGCCGTGTAGAACTGCACTCCAGGCTCCGTCGTCCAGATTTCCATCTGCCTTCCGGACGTCGGCTCGATCACCCGCCCCGCAATGCGCATCGTCCCAGCCTTGCCATTCAAAACAAAATTGTGATCGTATCCGCCGATCTCCTTTAGTTCGCCGATGCGCGCACCGATCGCCGCCGGCTTCAGAAAATCCAGCGGCGTATTCGCAACGTTCGCGATTTCGCCCGTCGGAATCAGCGTGGAATCCACTGGAGTGTATTTGTCCGCGTCGATGTACAGGATGTACTTGAGCACGTCGCCCGTGTCAGTGCCCGACAAGTTGAAGTAACTGTGATTTGTCAGATTCACAACGGTATCTTTATCTGTCTCCGCCGTGTATTCCAGCTTGAGTTCGTTCTTGTTCGTTAGCGTATAAGTCACGCTGGCGGTCAGGTTGCCC
>DATNDF010000388.1 GCA_035607015.1 Candidatus Angelobacter sp.
CCTCCTGATGCTTGCGGACGAATTCGACTGCATCCCTGACCTGCGGGTTTTGCATGCCGATGCCTTCGTAGCCGAGTAGTTCCAGAATCCGCGCGGTGATGTCGGCGCATTCAGGATCGAGCATCGCGTTATGATCGGCAAACGGGACCTTTTCGAGAATGTTCTTGGTGCAGTCCTTGTCGAACGCGCCCCACCCGCCGTCTTTGCACTGAAAGGTCATCGTCCAGTCGAGGCCGCGTTTGAAACTCTCGTCGCGCCGGCGTGGGTCGTCTGTGGGCACCTTGCGGAGCGCAAGCAGCACCATTGCAGTGTCGTCCACGTCCGGGCACCATTTGTTTTCGTATTCGAACGCCCAGCCGCTCGGCTCGACCTTTGCGGGATTCTTGTACTTCCAATCGCCCCGGAACCGGATCTCCTTCGCAATCATCCAGTCCACCGCCTTTTTCAGAGCGGGATGATTTTCCGGCACGCCCGATTCGCGAAGGCAAATGGTGACAATTGCCGTGTCCCACACCGGCGAGAAACACGGTTCGATGCGGACATCGTTTTCGGTTTCGTGCTGAAGCCGTTTCAACTCGCGTTCGGCGCGGACGACCTGAGGATGATCATCGGGATAGCCGAGCGCCTTGAGCGCGATGAGGGAGTTCAACATGGCGGGAAAGATCGCGGCCAGTCCGTCTGCGCCCTCGAACCGTTCGAGCATCCATTGCTCGGCCTTTTTCAAGGCGCGTCTGCGGAAAGGATGAACGTTATGCTCCGCGAACAACTCGGCGAATTTGTGCAGCTTGTCGAGCCAGAGGAAGAAATTGCGCAGGGTAAATCCTTCCGGGTCGGGTGGCAGCGCGAGGTCGCGTTCGTGGTAACCTTCCGGATAGAGCTCGTCGAGCGTGATGTTGCCCGGCCGGCGCGTCGGTTTGTAATGGTTGATGATCGAGAGCGGGACGAGCATCGATCGCGTCCACGAACTCATCTCCCAGAAATTCACGTGGAACCATTTGCCGATGAGAATGACCTCGCAAGGAATGGTGGGAACGTACTTCCACGGGAAAAGGCCCAGCAAGGCGAGGTAGAGGCGCGAAAACGTGTTCATCCGCGGCACGCCGCCCATGCTCAACACGGACTGGCGCGCCCTCAACATGCGGCCGTCCGTGACCGGCACTCCGGCGAGCTTGAGCGCCAGGTAGGCCTTGATGGTGGCGTTCACGTCCGCGGGGCCGCCGTGGTAAATGTTCCAGCCGCCGTCCGGCAGTTGCATCGAGAAGATGTGGTTGACCGCCTTGCGCTGCCAAACCTTGTCCACCTTGCCGTTCCAATGATGGTAGGCGATCATGTCCGAGCATAAGGTGGAATCGACCATCAGCTCGCCGACCCAAAAACCTTCCGGCTTTTGCAGGCTGAGCAGGTGGTTTTGAGACCGCCGGATGGCAGTCTCCAAATCGTCTGGTCGGGAGCCGACGCTTGCGCTTGAGGCCGTTGGATTCAGATCGACCCGGCGGGGATCAGATATAATCTCTGACACGTCCGGTAATTTGAGAATTCGCCCGCGGCCTGTAAAGACCTAATTCGGCGCGCCGCTGTGCCCGCGCCAATACGAACGACTTGGGATTGACGCGGCCGCTTTCGGATTGAACTTTGGCCGATGAAGGATAGCTTCACCGGCGCATGAAGTTTTTCAAATACCACGCGCTCGGTAATGACTACCTCGTCATGGACCCGAAGGACTTCGCCACGCCACTGACCATCGAGCAGATCAAAACAATCTGTCACCGGAACTTCGGTGTCGGCTCCGATGGCATTCTGCTTGGACCGTTGCCGTCGGACAAGGCACGATTCGCATTGCGCATATTCAATCCGGACGGGAGCGAAGCGGAGAAAAGCGGCAACGGGCTGAGAATTTTTTCCCGTTACCTGTGGGACCGAAAATTCCTGAAAACCGACGAGGAGTTCACAGTTGAAACCCTGGGCGGTGTGGTGAAGTCCCGCGTGCTGGACGGCGGCAGGACGGTCCGCGTGGAAATGGGCAGGGTGAGTTTTCGAAGCGAGGAAATCCCGGTGACCGGCCCCGGTCGCGAAGTCGTCAACGAAAAGATTGTCGTCGGAGACCGCGCCTTCAATTTTTGCGCGGCGACGGTTGGCAATCCGCACTGTGTTTTGCCGTTGCCCGACATCAGTGCCGGGCTGGCGAAGCAATACGGCCCTCTGCTCGAAACCCACTCGAGTTTTCCGAAGCGCACAAACGTGCAGTTTCTGAAGGCGCTGGATCGGCGCAACATTCAAATCGAGATCTGGGAACGCGGAGCCGGATACACGCTGGCGTCCGGCACCAGCAGCAGCGCGGCGGCGGCCGTCGCGTACAAGCTGGGACTGTGTGACAGCTCGGTCACCGTTCACATGCCGGGTGGCAAATTGTCCATTGAGATCCGCCACGACTTTTCGATTTTGATGACCGGGCCGGTGACGAAGGTGGCGGAGGGGACGGTGGTGGAAGAATTGTTTACAACTTCAATTCCGGTCTGAAGAATCGCAAAAATTCGGGCTCGCCAAAAGCACGCCTTTGGCGGATTTTACCCGCCGCATTTTAACAGCGCATGTTCACCGGAATCTATACAGCCCTTGTCACACCGTTCAAAGACGGCAAGGTGGATGAACTCGGTTTCGAGCGTCTCATCAAAGCGCAGATCAAGGGAGGCGTGGACGGCATTGTGCCGGTTGGCACCACGGGCGAGTCGCCCACCCTGAGTTTTGAGGAGCATATCTATGTGGTCGAGCTGGCGATCAAGTTCGCCGCGCGCAAAGTCAGAGTGCTCGCCGGCACGGGCGGCAATTCAACCGATGAAGCGATTTACCTCACCGTCGCCGCTGAAAAGGCCGGCGCGAACGGCTCGCTGCAGGTCGCGCCCTACTACAACAAGCCGACGCAGGAGGGTTTGTTCCAGCATTTCCGCGCCATCGCCTATGCAACGAAGCTGCCAATCGTGCTCTATAGCATTCCGTCGCGTTGCGGTATAGAGATCGGCGTGGACACAGTGAAGCGGCTCGCGCGCGATTGCAGGAACATCGTCGGCATCAAAGAAGCGGGTGGCAACGCCGACCGCGTGAGCCAGTTGCGCGCGGCGCTCGGGCCGAAATTCGCGATCCTCAGCGGTGACGATTCACTTACGCTGCCTTTCATGGCCGTCGGCGCGCAGGGCGTCGTCAGTGTCGCGTCAAACCTGATCCCGCGCGAACTCAGCCAGATGGTTCGCGCGTTTGCGGCCGGCAAATCGTCCGTTGCGCTCAAACTGCACGACACGTTTTATCCGTTGTTCAAGGATCTCTTTGTGGAGACGAACCCGGTTCCGGTCAAAGCCGCGCTGGCAATGCTGGGGCAGATCAAGGAGGAATACCGCCTGCCGCTGGTGCCGATGAGCCCGAAGAACTGCGAGGCTTTGAAAGCCACGCTCAAAGCGTGCGGCGTGCTGAAGTAGCCATTAACTCTCAATCTCCGATTTGTCAGCTTTGAACCCGACCAAACTTATCATTGCCGGGGCGAAGGGCCGCATGGGACAAACGCTCGTCACCTGCGCCGAGCGCATTCCCGATTTGCAGGTGGCCGGCCAGATTGATCTGGGCGACGATTTGCTGCCGCTCATCAAAGAGGCCGATGTGGTGATTGACTTCAGCTTCCACGACGCCACAGCGAGATTTGCGTCGGTTTGCGCCCGGCACAAAAAGGCCCTGGTCATCGGCACGACGGGACACAACGACGACGAGAAATCCCGGATCAACAACCTCAAGTCGCAAATCCCGATCGTGTGGGCGTCGAACTATTCCACCGGTGTGAACGCGCTCTTCTGGCTGACGCGCAAGGCAGCCGAGATTCTCGGGCCGGGCTTCGATCTTGAAGTCGTCGAGATGCACCATCGGATGAAGAAGGACGCGCCCAGCGGGACCGCGGCGGCGCTTGCGGAAATTCTCACGGAGGTCCGCAAGCAACGGTCTGACCAGGTGCTTCGCCACGGACGACACGGCATCACCGGCGAACGCACCCGGGCTGAAATCGGAATGCACTCTCTGCGCGGCGGGGACGTCGTGGGTGATCACACGGTCATTTTTGCGGCGGAAGGCGAGCGCCTGGAACTCACGCACAAGGCTTCCAGCCGCGAGACATTCGCCAACGGCGCGTTGCGTGCCGCACAATGGGCCGTCAACCAAAAACCCGGTCTTTACGACATGCAGGACGTGCTTGGCCTGAAGTGAAGCCGGAAGCGGGAATCGGAAATCCGGACGCGGGCGGTTCGCTTGCACGGGATGGTTTTGAGATCGTGCCCGATGTCCTGCCGGATGGTCAGTGCGATATTATCGCCAGCGAGCTTTCCGTTCTGCCTGACGCTCGTGAGGGACCAACCAATGGCAGACACTATCGGGGCCGGAACCTTCTCCGACGAGTGCCAGCCGTCGCTCAACTGGCTTCTTCAAAGCTGTTGAAAGGAATTTTGGAGAGCCGGTTGAAACGGGAGATTTTTCCTGTGCGGGCCTTGTTCTTCGATAAAAACGCGGATGCAAACTGGACCGTTGCCTGGCATCAGGATTTGACGATCGCGGTTGCGAGAAAAATCGAAACACCGGGATTCGGCGCATGGTCGATCAAGGAAGGGATCGTACACGTGCGGCCGCCCGCTGAAATCCTGGAGAATATGGCGACCCTCCGTTTGCACCTGGATAAATGCGACGCAGACGACGGCGCGTTGAAAGTCATACCGCGATCCCATCTGCGGGGAAGGCTTGACTCAACGGAAATCGGCGCGTGCGCCGAAAAGAACGCGGGTTTGATTTGCGCAGTTCCAAAAGGCGGGGCATTGCTGATGCGGCCGCTGCTGTTGCATTCATCTTCACGCGCAAAACGGCCGGTGCATCGTCGCGTTCTCCATCTCGAGTACGCGTCCGTCGGTTTGCCGGCCGGACTGGAGTGGTTCGACTCCTGACGCGATGCCAGTCGAGTCTCCATCCGACATCGCTGCGGCGAAGTTCGAGACGCCTAAACTGGCGTTTGTCGCGCTCGGCTCGAACCTCGGCGATGCGATGGGAAACGTGCGCCGCGCGATGGACCTTTTGCAAGAGCTGACCGACCTCCCGCTTCTCCGGTCGTCGCTCTGGCAAAGCACACCCGTGGATTGCCCGCCCGGGTCGCCATTGTTCGTCAACGCCGTCGTCGGCCTGAGACCGCGGCCGGGTGAATCGCCGGAGTTGCTGTTTGAAAAAATGCAGGACCTCGAAAAAGAGTTCGGCCGGGAGCCGAAGCGGGTGTTGAACGAGCCGCGGCCGCTTGACCTCGACCTGATCGTGTTCGGCCGAGAGCGGCGCGACACGCCCCTGCTGACCTTGCCTCATCCGCGCGCCCATTCTCGACGATTCGTCCTTCAGCCGTTGAGCGAAATTGCGCCGGACCTGATCCTGCCAGGCCAGGTTTTGAATGTTCGTCAACTGCTCGAAACGACGGAGCCGTCCCAAACATTGCTGCGAGTCGGCTGAAGCGTGGTGGAGGCGGGATCGGCCTCTTTCGCTCGTTTTCCCGTGTTTCCGGCTCGCTCCAACTAAAACTTTGAAACGTTCGTTGCTTGCGATTAAATTTTTGCGGGTTCACTTTCGTCTTATCAGACCATGTTCAGTACGTTCAGCGGGTTTGCTTTTGCCGGGCCTCTCAGGTCGTTGGTCCGGCGCGCGGAACGGAGCGGGGCTTCCACGCGGTCGGCCGTCGGCTTTTTTTTCGTGATTCATCTCGCGACGGTCATCGCCGGAGCGCCCGCCGTTGAGGCTGCCGCCGGCGGGCCAGGTCCCGGCTACAATCGTGACGTCCGTCCGGTCCTTTCGGACAACTGTTTCGCCTGCCACGGCCCGGACAAGAACCAGCGCAAAGGCAAACTCCGCCTCGACGTGCGCGAAGCCGCACTCGAAAAGCAGGCGATTGTGCCCGGCAAGCCCGATGAAAGCGAACTGATCAAACGCCTCTACACAACCAACGACGACGACGTCATGCCTCCGCCGGAGTCCCACAAAAAGCTGACGACGCAGCAAAAGGAATTGCTGGCGCGCTGGATTGCCGCGGGCGCGGAATACGAGCCGCACTGGGCCTACATCAAACCGGTCCGGCCTGAAGTGCCGGCAACTCGAAATGCGGCCTGGATTCGAACCCCCATTGACGCTTTCATTCTTCACGCCCTCGAGTCGAAGGACATCACGCCCTCACCCGAGGCGGACAGACGCACGTTGTTGCGCCGGCTCAGCCTTGACCTCGTCGGCCTGCCGCCGACGCCGGACGAAGTGGAGGAATTCGTGAAGGATGCGAATCCAAAAGCGTACGAGAACCAGGTGGACCGGCTCCTCAGGTCGCCGCATTACGGCGAACGGATGGCAGTGCCGTGGCTGGATGTCGCAAGGTTTGCCGACACCGTGGGTTATCATGGCGATCAGAACGTGAATGTCTTTCCGTATCGCGACTATGTCATCAATGCGTTCAACGAAAACAAGCCATTCGACCAGTTTACCATCGAACAACTCGCCGGGGATCTGTTGCCACATCCCACTCCGGAGCAACAGATCGCGACCGGATTCAATCGTTTGAACATGGTGACCCGCGAGGGCGGCGCTCAGCCGAAGGAGTATCTTGCCAAATACGCCGCCGACCGAGTGCGGACCGTGTCGGCAGCCTGGCTGGGTTCAACGATGGGTTGCTGCGAGTGCCACGACCACAAATTCGATCCGTTTTCGACGAAGGATTTTTATTCGATGGAGGCGTTCTTCGCGGACATCAAGCAATGGGGCGTTTACCAGGATTACGACTACACCCCGAATCCCGATTTGAAGGGCTGGAGCAATGATCATCCGTTTCCCCCGGAGATTCAGGCCGAGAGTCCTTATCTGCATCGCAGAATGGAGAAGCTCAGGAGCGAGATCGCGCGCGTGGACGGGATGGCGGCGGCAGAATTTGGACGAAACGCGCCGGGCCAGCTTGAATTCGATTCATGGTGCCGGTTTGGCAGCGAGCTTGTGAAACGTCACCCCGACGGCTGGGAGGCGCCAACTCCCGCAGTCTGGCTCCAGCCCAAGGACACCAATTCGCCGCCGGACACCCGCTTCACGGTGCTCGAGGATGGCTCCGTCGTTTTTACGGGCAAACCCGCCGAGCAAACGCAACTCACGCTGCCGCTTTCACCGGGCTGGCTGGCCGCAATCCGGTTGGAGTTGATCCCACGCAAGGAGCACGGGGGCCGCATTGTGCGGGGAGAAAAAAAGAGCATGCTGGTTTCTCTTTCGGCGAAGTGCAAGCTGTTCGAGGGTGGTGAAACGAACCTCGCGTTTTACACCGCGGATGCCGATCACAAGGAGCCTCGCTATTCAAACGGCTTTGACGTGCCGGATCTGAAAGACGGCTGGAAAACGTCCGGCGCGGACTGCCAGGTGCGCCAGATCGGAGTCTGGCTGCTCGACCGCCCCATTCTTGCAAGGGCCGGCGATGTGCTGATCCTCAAACTGGGCCGGACCGCCGCCGGCTGTGTGCGCGTGTCTGTTTCGCCTTTCGCGGACGGCGAACCGCTGCGGGCCGGCTCGGGCACCGCGTTGCGGGCGGCCCTGGCCAAGACACCGGCGTTGTGCTCTTCATCCGAGCGAGTCCTGTTGCGCCGGACCTTTCTCCTCAGCACCGGCCGGCAGGGCGAAGCATTCGCCCGCCGCAAAAAACTGCGCGCCGAACTGTTGGAATGCCGGGGCGGCAGATCGCCAACCGTGGTGACGGTTGCCCGTGAGCCCAGGATCACCCGCGTTCTCCCACGCGGCAACTGGCAGAGCGAGAGCGGAGAAATCGTCGAGCCGGCCGTGCCGCACTTTTTACCGCAGGTAACGGGCGCTCATGGACGGCGGCTCACGCGCCTCGACCTCGCCCGATGGATGGTCTCACGCGACAACCCGCTGACCGCGCGCACCATCATGAACCGGCTGTGGAAACAGTTTTTCGGAACCGGAATCTCCGCCGTGGTGGATGACCTTGGCGCACAAGGCGAATGGCCAACTCACCCGGAATTGCTCGACTGGCTGGCGGTCGAGTTCATGGACAGCGGCTGGGATTTCAAGCACATGGTCAAACTCATGGTGATGTCTTCGACATACCGCCAGTCGTCGAATCCCCGGCCCGAAATCAGGGAGGTGGATCCGAACAACCGGTTGCTCGCCTCGCAGTCCCCCCGCCGCCTCGAAGCCGAATTCGTGCGCGACAATGCGCTGTTCATCGCGGGGTTGCTGGATCCCGGCATCGGAGGACCGAGCGCGCATCCGTATCAACCGGCGGGCTATTATGCGAACCTGCAATTTCCCGACCGCGACTACCACTCCGATGATGACGAGCAGCAGTACCGCCGCGGCGTCTACACGCACTGGCAGCGGACATTCCTGCAGCCGATGCTGGCGAACTTCGACGCGCCGTCGCGCGAGGAATGCGTCGCGGCACGCAACGTTTCGAACACGCCCCAGCAGGCCCTCACGCTGTTGAATGACCCGACGTTCACGTAAGCTTCGCGGGTTTTCGCGGAACGGGTGATCGCTTCAGCGCGGAAATCGGACGATACCCGGCTTGATCTGGCCTACGATGAAGCCCTGGCCCGGCCGATCAAACCGGGCGAGCAACAATCGCTCGAGCAGTTCCTCACGCTCCAGCGGGAACACTACCGGGCGAATCCCGATGAAGCGAAGAAACTGTTGCGTGTGGGAATCGCGCCCGAGCCGAAAAACGCGGACGAAGCTGAACTGGCTGCCTGGACCCAGGTTTGCCGCGTGATCCTTAATCTGCATGAAACAATCACCCGTTATTGACGCCGTGTATTTATTCCCATGAAAACGAATTTCGATCCCGAGAAGTTCCAATTGAGCATCAACCGCCGTGCCTTTCTTGGCCGCGCGGCTTACGGACTGGGCGGCGTCGCGCTGGCCTGTTTGCTCGATCCCGGATTGTTGCGCGGCGAGGAGGCCGCCGCGGCGCGATGGAAGGGTATTGTCAACCCGGCGCATTTTCCCGTAAAGGCCCGGCGCGTCATCCATCTCTGCATGGCGGGCGGGCCTTCGCATCTGGAAAGCTTCGATTTCAAGCCGAAGCTCAAGGAACTCCATGGCAAGCCGTTTCCGGATTCCTTCACCAAGGGACAGCAGCTTGCCCAGTTGCAAAACATGACACTCAAGGCGCAGGGGCCGTTCTGCGCCTTCAAGAAGTGGGGCCGGTCGGGCCAGGAAATCTCGGAGTTGTTCCCGAACATTGGCGGCATTGCGGACGACATCTGCATCATCCGCTCCATGCACACGGAGCAGATCAACCACGATCCGGCGCACGCCTTCATGAACACAGGCACGCAAATCAAGGGCCGGCCCAGCATGGGTTCCTGGCTGCTCTATGGCCTTGGCTCGGAAACGGAGGACCTGCCCGGGTTTGTCGTGCTGACTTCGAAGGGTAAATCGGGCGTGCAACCCGTTTCGGCGCGCCAGTGGTCATCCGGCTTTCTGCCAACCCGGTTCGAGGGCATCCTTTTTCAGTCCAAGGGCGACGCCGTCCATTACGTCGGCAATCCCGAAGGTGTCTGCCAGAGCACCCAACGCCAGGTGGTGGATGAAATCAAACGACTCAACGGCATGCTGGCCGAGGAGCGCGATGACCCGGACATCCACACACGAATAACGCAGTACGAAATGGCGTTTCGCATGCAGGCGTCGGTGCCCGAATTGACGAATTTCGCCGGGGAACCGCAGCACATTCTGGATCTGTACGGGGTGAAACATCCCGGAGACGGAAGCTTCGCTTCAAACTGCCTCATGGCGCGGCGGCTGGCGGAACGGGGTGTCCGGTTTGTGCAGGTCTATCACCGCGCGTGGGACCACCATAACGAAATTGAGAAGGACATGCCCGTGAGCGCGAAGGACGTGGATCAGGCTTCAGCAGCATTGATCCTGGACCTGAAACAACGCGGCATGCTGGACGACACACTGGTTCTGTGGGGAGGTGAATTCGGGCGCACGCCGATGGGGCAGGGCTCCGGCCGCGACCACCACATTCTGGCGTTCTCGGTCTGGATGGCGGGCGGCGGTGTCAAGGGAGGTGTTACCTGGGGCAGCACCGACGAACTCGGGTACCGCTACGTCGATGACGGCCAGCAAATGCACGTTCACGATTTGCACGCCACGATGCTGCGCCTTTGCGGTATTGATCACACCCGGCTGACCTACCGTTATCAGGGTCGCGACTTTCGTCTGACTGACGTTGCGGGCAACGTGGCTGCGGGAATTCTCGCGTAAGCGCAAAACGCGGCGCAACCATTCCGACCGGATGGCCATGGCTGCGAATGGAAATGTCTCTGATGTCTGATAACAAGCAACCGCTGTGTTTGTGTCGTCGCGGTTTCCTGGTGTCTTTGCTTGTGGTGGCCAACGGCATGTTCGCCGCGACAATTGCCGGCCGGGGTGCGCCCGCCAAAGGGGCCGTGGATTTCGGACGCGACATTCTCCCAATCCTTTCCGACAACTGTTTCAAGTGCCACGGTCCAGACGAAAAGGCGCGCAAGGCGAAACTGCGGTTTGACACAAAGGACGGCGCGTTCCGGGTCAAAGATGGCAAGACGGTGATCGTGCCGGGCAAAAGCGCCGCCAGCGAACTGTTCCGGCGGATCACGACGCGGGATTTGGATGATCTGATGCCCCCGCCGGATTCAAACCGCAAGCTGACCCAGAAACAAATCGCACTGCTCAAACGATGGATCGACGAAGGCGCGAAATGGGGCCGTCACTGGGCGTTTGAACCGATCAGAGCGCAGTCACCGCCCAAAGTAAAAAACAAGCGCTGGCCGGTGAATGACATTGACCGCTTCGTGCTGGCGCGACTGGAACGGGAGGGGCTCGTGCCGGCGTCCGAATCGGACAAGGAGCGTTTGATACGACGCGTCACGTTCGACCTCACCGGTCTCCCTCCCACGATCGCGGAGATGGATGCCTTTCTTGCCGACAAATCGGCAGGCGCATACGAGAAGGTCGTGGATCGCCTGCTGAATTCCGTCCGCTACGGCGAGCGGATGGCGGCGCAATGGCTCGATCTGGCGCGTTACGCCGACACTTATGGCTACCAGATGGACGCGCCCCGGCCGGTGTGGCGATACCGCGACTGGGTCATCAAGGCGTTCAACGAAAACCTTCCCTTCGACCGGTTTGTTACCTGGCAGCTCGCCGGGGATCTGTTGCCCAACGCGACGAAGGAGCAGCGTCTGGCAACCGCGTTCAATCGTCTTCACCTCCAGAACGAGGAGGGGGGCATCGTCGAGGAAGAGTTTCGAGTAAGCTACGTGGTGGACCGCGTGGATACCTTCGGCACGGCGTTCCTCGGCCTGACACTGGAATGCACACGATGCCATGACCACAAATTCGACCCGCTTACCATGCGCGATTTTTACTCGATGTTCGCCTTCTTCCAGAACATCGATGAAGCCGGGCAGAATCCCTACACCGGGTTCGTGGACTACACGCCGTCGCCGTCGTTGCTGCTCTCCGACGTTGCGACCGACGCGAAGCTCGCGATGCTGAAGGACCAGATCGACGCAAAGGAGAAACAGTTTGCGGCGATGCGGGATGCCGCCCGCGGCGCGTTCGCCGAATGGCTGACCAACAAGCCGCCCGAACCGGGCGTGCCGGGCCTTGTTGCGGCATTTTCCTTCGATGAAATCCAGACCAACAAGATCATCAACAGTGTTGATCCTTCCAAACCCGGGCAGGCCCATGAAGGCCCGGCGGTCGTCGAGGGCAAAAACGAAAAGGCGGCGGAACTGAACGGCGACAACGGGTTTACATTTCCGGGCGTCGGGCATTTCACGCGGACCGATCCGTTCTCGATCGCGCTTTGGTTGCGAATACAGGATCTGGCGCCGCGTGCGGTGGTTCTGCATCACTCGAAGGCGCCCGCCGACGCCGGGAGTCGTGGCTACGAGCTGCTGCTGGAAGACGGGCATGTCGCTGTTGGACTGCACCACCAATGGCCTGGCGATTCGATCAAGGTGCGCACCAAAGTGTCCCTCGCGACAAACGAGTGGGTTCACGTGGCGTTCGTCTATGACGGCTCAAGCCATGCCTCGGGCGTCCATGTTTTCCTCGACGGCAAACCCGCCGCAACGGAAGTGATCCGCGACAAATTGCGCAAGGACATCACTTACGAAGGCGGCGAGCCGGACCTGGCGGTCGGCTACCGCTTTCGTGACGCAGGCTTCAAGGGCGGCGCGGTGGATGAGTTGAAAATCTTCAATCGCGCGCTGACTCCAATCGAGATCGCGGATGTCGCGGGCCGCGACGACTTGAAGATTGCGTGGAAGACCGCGCCGGACGCACTCGGCGCCACCCGGCGCGAAGGTTTGCTCGATTATTACGTGGCCAACGTATATCCGCCCGCCAGACAATTCCT
>DATNDF010000389.1 GCA_035607015.1 Candidatus Angelobacter sp.
AGTCCCGATTTGAGCCTGCTTGGATTGCTGCCCCGCGTCGTCTACACGCAGGATTTCACCGGCGGGAACGGCCGGGATCTGTACGGCCATGGCACGCACGTGGCGGGAATTGTCGGTGCCAACGGAATCGCGTCGAAATGCCTCGGCTGCACGCGTTCGCTCGTTGGCATCGCTCCAGGCGCCAATCTGATCAATCTTCGAGTCCTGGATGCGAACGGCCAAGGCTCCGACAGCCAGGTGATTGCCGCGATCGAGCGCGCCATCGCCTTGAAGAGTCAATACAACATTCGCGTCATCAATCTTTCACTCGGGCGTCCGGTCTATGAAAGCTATAAACAGGACCCGCTGTGCAAGGCGGTGGAGGCGGCTTGGAAGGCCGGTATTGTGGTGGTGGTTGCCGCGGGTAACGACGGCCGCGACAATTCCGTTGGAAACGACGGATACGGCACGATCCTGTCGCCGGGCAACGATCCGTCCGTGATCACGGTGGGCGCAATGAAAGCCATGAGCACTTACCCGCGCACCGACGATCTCATCGCCAGTTACAGCTCCAAGGGACCCTCGGCGATCGATTATGTTGTGAAGCCGGACATCCTGGCTCCCGGCAACCATGTTGTGTCGCTGCTCGCGCCGGGATCCACTCTGGCCAGCGATCCGAGCGACTTTGTTCCGCTGTCCTACTATGAATCCACCGGGAGCAACACGACCTCCGGGAAGTTCCTGATGCTGAACGGAACCAGCATGGCAACCCCGGTGGTAAGCGGTGCCGTGGCCGACATATTGCAGGGACAACCGTCGCTGACGCCCGACCAGGTGAAAGCCCGCCTCATGAAAACCGCTTACAAGACGTTCCCAGCCTCCAGCACTGCGGTCGATCCGGTGACGGGTCAAAGCTTTGTGAGCGAATACGACATCATGACCGTCGGCGCCGGCTACCTTGACGTCGCGGCCGCGCTTGCCAATCGAGACCTTGCCACCGGCTCGGCCATGTCGCCGACCGTTCGTTACGACCCGTCGTCCGGGAAGGTTTATCTCGTCGACGATCCCTCGTCTACCTGGGACGACACCGACGTCTATTCAGGCACGGCGGTTGGCGGAACCAAGGGTGTTTGGGGTACGCAATCCGTCTGGGGAACTTCGCTCGTCGATGCGAACAAGGCCGTGTGGGGTAACAAGGGAGTTTGGGGTACCAGCTCGGTTTCAGGTTTCCAGGCGATCTGGGGAGAGAAAGGCGTGTGGGGTACCAAGGGAGTTTGGGGCACTTCAGGTCCCGATGGACAGAAGGGAGTGTGGGGTACGGACTCTTCCACGTCGGATTCCGACGCGTATTTCAGCGTCGTTCAACCCTGAAAAACGCGCAAATGAGCGCGCAAAAGCCCGCTAAAACGACCCTTCGGGCGTCATTTTCGCGGGTTTTTTGCGCTTTTGGCCTGGTAGTGTCCTGTGCAAGCAACGCACCACAGGACACTACCCTCGTGTTGGCCTTTTCGGTCGGTCGCCGAAGCCTTCATCATGCGATGGGCCTCATGCGCAAATTGCGCCGCGCTACCTCCGATGACCGTTTCCAACTCAGCACGGACGGTCTTCAGTCTTACATCGCCGCCGTGGATGAAATGGTCTCAGATTGCTGCGATTTCGCCCAGCTCGTCAAAATCTATGCAGCGCCGCGCGAGGGCGAACACCGCTACTCGCCCGCTGACATAGTGGAGGCAGTCCCAGTTCGGATTAGCGGAAATCCCGATCCGGCCCGCATTTGCACTTCGCATGTGGAGTGCTTCAACCTTACGTTGCGCATGGGCATTCGTCGGATGACACGGCTAACGAACACCTTCAGTAAAAAGCTGGAGAACCACAAAGCCGCAATCGCACTCCATATCGCCTATTACAACTTCTGCCGAATCCACCAGAGCTTGCGCGTTACTCCTGCGATGGAATCCGGCATCACAGATAGGGTTTGGACTATTGCGGATCTCCTGAATGCCTAAGATCAAAATCGGAAACAATTCCACTGCCCCCAGCCGCGTCGTCCAAGTAAAAAACGACACCGCGCTCCGTTCCATAGCCAGCCAAATACGATCGATAAGCTTGTCTAATCTGCATCGGCTGGCAGTCTTCTCGTTGTTGTCCGTTGCCCCTGCGTATGGGACCACCGTCATAGCCGTGACGACCAATGATTCCGCCTATCTTGGAGCGGATAGCCGCACACAGCCGTCTGGCTCCATCTGCAAGATAGTTGCTCGGAATGGCGTCGCTGTCGGATTCAGCGGACTCTTGCGGGATAGCGCGACTGGGTACGATGTGGCCCGCGATATCAACACGGCTCTCTCTGGTAGCCGCGATCTGGTACAGGCTCTCAATTCGCTGAGAACCGACATTGGGCCAGGACTCGGCCGAAGCCTGGAATGGGGACGCCGCAACGCGCCCAAGGAATACCGGGCTTTTGATGGAAAGCAGGCGCTGAGCATTCTCGTGATCGGATTCAGCAGCAATGCCCCGTCGATTTCCGTGATCTCGTGGACCGCGCAAAACGGAAGGGTTATTCGCCAAGATGGACGTGAGCTTGGGCCGAATCAGTTCAACGGAATCGGTACGCTCGATGCCCTTATCTCGTATTTGAGCCTCAACCGGCAATGGTTTCAAGCGCCGCCGCAACAGCGAATCCAGAGCGCCCTCGAAATCGAAAATAGTGCGGCCCCCGCCGAAGTCGGGCCGCCATTCTCGATTGTCCAGATAGACCGGCGCGGTGTCCGTTGGCTGAACCGTGGGCCCTGCGAAGAGAGCCATTAAAAGACCAGCATGTTTATACTCCTAAATCTTTCAAGCGGGCCAATAGATCGGATCGACGTTCTCGTGCTTTCCTGAGATCGGCGATCACTGAAAGCAATTCAAGCTGCTGCACTCCCCTTACCGCTGCTTCTAGCCCTTCAGCCTCTTCGCCGGTGGCCCTGGAGAATTTTTCAATATTTTGTCCGGTGCGCGATACTAGTTCTGCCAAGTTCGCTAACTGAGCCTGTAATGCCGCAATGTTTTTATTACATTCAGCGCGTTCTCTTACGAGCCGCCCGACGACTTCATCCTGTTGCCTTTGTTCCATCACTTGTCGTACTAGCACAACCTGTCAACAGCGTCCAGAGTGATACAATCTGCTGGTCGTTCATGCGGTGAACCAACGAATAAGGAAATGTGGGAAAAAATTGCGACCCAGCTTGACAATCGCCAAATTACTCGTTCCCGCGCCCGCAAGCCGTTGAAACCAAACACTGAATAATCATTCATTCATCTCAGCAACGCACCACAGGACACTACCGTTGGCCTCGAGCGGTTGACAGGCTCTTTCCTGGTGTGTAAATATACAGTCTGTTGAATAAATATTCTCAGACGAGGGTAAATAGGATGGCAAGTCTGAAAGTCGCCCCTCGGCCGACCGCGAAGGTTCCGGCTCGGATGGCGGCGTCCGATTTTATCTCCGACCTAGACCTGAGCAACGAGGAATTGTTGCAGCTATTAGACTTGGCGCAACAGGTAAAGGGTCATCCCGCGCGCTACGCGCACTCTCTCTCTGGCCGGTATTTGAGCCTGCTGTTCGAAAAGCCCTCCCTGCGGACCCGGTTCACGTTTGAATTGGCGATCAAGCAGTTGGGCGGCGACTCGGTCCTTTCCACCGGCATCATCGGCGACCGTGAACCATTGAAAGATATGGCCCGCAACCTGGACCGGTGGACAAATGCTATTGTTGCGCGAACCTTTTCGCAGAAGACGCTTGAGGAACTGGCCAAATGGTCGGGCGTGCCGGTCATTAATGCGTTGAGCAACCGGTTTCATCCATGCCAGGCGCTTGCCGATGTGATGACGATCAAGGAGCGGTTAGGCGATTTGCGGGGCCTGAAGCTGGCGTTCGCCGGAGACGGCAACAACGTGGCCCATTCACTGATGCTCTCGGCGGCGCGGCTGGGAATGGATTTCGCGCTAGCCTCTCCCGAAGGCTATGAAGCCGACGCGGAGATTGTTGCGCAAGCGAAAGCATTGGCGGCGGTTTCGGGCGCGGATCTGACTTTAACGAACAATCCGGTTGAAGCGGTGTCCAGCGCGCACGCGGTCTACACGGATGTATGGACCAGCATGGGTCAAGAGAAAGAGGCCGAGCAGCGGCGGAAAGACTTTCAGCCGTTCCAGGTGAACGAAAGCCTGTTGGCTCAGGCACGGCCGGACGCGATTTTCCTGCATTGCCTGCCCGCCAAACGTGGCGAGGAAGTAACCGACGGGGTGATCGAAAGCTCGCAATCGGCGGTGTTCGATCAGGCGGAAAACCGGCTGCACGCGCAGAAAGCGCTGTTG
>DATNDF010000390.1 GCA_035607015.1 Candidatus Angelobacter sp.
GAATCAAACTCGTCGAAATCGATGTGGACACCAAGGCTTACGATGCCGGGCATATTCCCGGCGCCGTCGGGTTCAACTGGCAGACCCAGCTCCAGGACCAGGTTCGTCGCGACATCATCGACAGGGAAACGTTTGAAAAGCTTGTCGGCGGAGCGGGCATTTCCCCGGGAGACACGGTGGTGGTTTATGGGGACAACAACAACTGGTTCGCGGCCTATGGCCTCTGGCTGTTCAAAATCTACGGTCACAAAGATGTCCGGTTGATGAACGGCGGCCGGGTAAAATGGCTGAATGAAAAGGACAAATCGCTCACGACGGAAATCCCGAAGGTGACACCGGTCGCATACAAGGCCGCGGGCGTTCACCTCGAATTGCGCGCCATGCTGCCGGAAGTGATGGACATCTCTAAAACCGGGAAGGCCAACCTCGTGGATGTGCGCAGTCCGGATGAGTTCAGTGGCAAGGTGATCGCACCCCCGGGCATGACCGAAACCGCGCAACGTGGTGGCCATATTCCCGGCGCCAAGAGTGTTCCCTGGAGCACGGCGGTCGCCGCGGACGGGACGTTCAAATCGGCGGATGAGTTGCAGTCGATCTATCTCCAGCAAAAGGGCGTTGACCCGAAGAAAGCGACCGTGGCCTATTGCCGCATCGGCGAGCGGTCGAGCCACACCTGGTTTGTGCTGAAATACCTGCTCGGCATCGACAACGTGAAGAACTACGACGGCAGTTGGACCGAATACGGAAACGTCGTCGCGGCGCCGATTGAAAAGGGGTGACGCCGCGCGTCACGCAACGTCAATCACTGTCCCATCATCTGCAGCTGCCAGCTTACCACGGAGCGGACCATTTTCATTTCAGTCTCCGTCAATCCTGCCTTCGCTGCATTGACGGTGATGGCGGGAAACCAGAGTTCGCCGACCGGCCGGTATTTCAGGTCGCGGCGGATCTGCGCTTCCAGATTGGCCATGTGTCCCGCGCCGTAGAAAACGGCAACCGATTTATCAGCGTGCAACGTCGGTAAAATGTCCTTGATGTCCCGTACCACCCTGGCGTTGCGTGATTGAATCAGAACTTCGAGCAGTTGTTTCATGTCCGGCGGGAGGCCGCGCAACTGCGAGATATCTCCCTTGATCTGCCCTAGCGCCTCGCTCATCGCGAGCCTGGTGAGCGCCTGTAGCTTCGGGCTGGAGCCGACAAACTTTACCGCCAGTTGCGCGATGGCCCCCGCGAATGAACTTCCGTCCATGATTTGCAGCAATCCCTCGAACGCGTTTGGAGCCGCCTGCGCGAGTCGGTTGGTGGACGGACCTGACGGGAGCTCCCTTTCGCCGCTCATCAGTTGCCGGATCTCCCGGATCGATAGATCGCTGTTGCGGAAATTCGGCCGATCGTAGTCGATGGCTTCCAGTTGGAATGCGAGACCGAGCGACCGCGCGAGGTTCGACTGGAGGGAAAAACCGTTTTCATCCTCGCCGCTGCGGGAATTGTTTTCAGTGGATACGCGGGAGGCATTTTCGGACCGGAGCATCGAATGTGGACGTTCTCCGACACCTTCGAAGAGGACGACTGCCTGGCCATCCAGGATTTTTTGCAGTGTTTGATAGTAATTGGTCTCGCCGATATGCGAGACGCCAACAAGCCAGACTGTCGGGCCCTTTCGATGCGCCGGCTCGAATTTTCGCGCGGCAATTTGCAGCTCCGTGACATTTGAGCTTCCGCGAAATACCCGCATATACGGTTGTGGCGGCGCGGACTTGAGGCTTGCTCGGTCGGGGGGATTGGAAGCGCAACCGCAATTGAGAAAAAGACCCAACGCCAGCAACGTCGCCCAGGCGCAGAATTTCGAGCGCCGGAGTTGCCGGATAAAGCAGTGCGGGTGCATTGGCCGTTACAGTTTACCGCAGGCAGCCGGCCAGTCAAAGCCGGGGTGACGGCAGGTCGCAGGATTGGGCTGACACGGGCAGGGGAGTTGTTTAGCCTCGAACCGTGAACTTGAACCGGATTTTTCAGAGTACCGTCCTTTGCCTCGCCGTTTTGGGAACCGGCACGCCGCCTGTTTGCGCCGGGCCACCTGAACTGTGGCTCTATTGCTCTCGCAATCTCTGGGTGGACAAAAACATCGACGACCTGGAGTCGTTGTTTCAACGCGCGGCGAAAGCCGGCTACACACGCATTCTCTTGACGGATTCCAAGTTTGCAAAGCTGGATGACATGGACGCGCGCTATTTCCGCAATGTGGAACGTGTGAAAAAACTGGCTGCCGCGTTGCACATGGAAATCATCCCGGCGCTGTTTCCCGTCGGCTACTCGAACGACCTTCTCTGGCACGACCCGAATCTTATCGAAGCGCTTCCCGTCCGTGACGCCCTTTACGTCGTGAAGAGCGGCGAAGGGCGCCTGCAACCCGATCCGCCGATCACTCTCAAGGGCGGGGATTTTTCAGATTTGAAACAGTGGGATTGGAAGGACGACATCGTGCTGCCTGACGACGGGGCAGCGCTTGTTCGTGATCCTCGTGGCCAAAACGCGCGCATCGTGCAAAAACTCAAACTCACACCGTTCCGGCAATATCACCTTTCCATTCGCGTGAAGGCGCGGGATTTTCGAGGCACGCCGGAAGTGAAGGTGCTTGCGGGCAATCGCGCACTGAACTTCAACTCTCTCGGCGTGAAGGCGACGCAAGACTGGACCACACATCATGTGGTTTTCAATTCGCTTGATCACAACGAGGCGAACCTTTACGTGGGCTGCTGGGGCGGCAGGACCGGTTCGTTCTGGTTCGATGACGTGAAATTGGAAGAGGTCGGACTATTGAACCTGGTCCGTCGTGACGGCGCGCCTCTGATGGTGAAGAAGGACGGTGGTACGGCGGTCCTTGAAGGCCGCGATTTCGAGAAGGTCGTTGACCCGCGCATGGGCAACAAACCATGGAATGGCGCTTACGACATTTATCACGAACCGCCGCCCATCAAAACGTCACTGCCGGATGGTACACGACTGCGCGTTTCATATTACCATGCCGCGACGGTTTACGACGACCAAGCGATGATTTGCCCGTCTGAACCGAGGACCGTCGAACTGTTGCGCGACCAGGCCCGACGCATGCACGCGGCGTGGGGTGCGAAGGGCTACATGATGTCGCACGACGAAATTCGGGTGCTCAATTGGTGCGACGCCTGTCAACGGCGGCACCTCGATGCCGGCGCCATCCTGGCCGACAACGTGAAGACTTGCATCCGGATTCTGCGGGAAGTGAACCCCGACGGGCAAATCTACGTCTGGAGCGACATATTCGATCCTCATCACAACGCCCACAAGGACTATTACCTTGTTCGTGGCGATCTTTCGGGTTCATGGGAGGGACTTGATAAGGACGTTGTCATCGTGAATTGGAATTTTGACAAACGGGACGAAAGCTTGAAATGGTTTGCGGGTCGCGGTCATCAGCAGCTCGTCGCCGGCTACTACGACGCGGGGCCCGACCAAATCCGGGCGTGGCTCGATTCCGAGAAGGGCGTCAGCGGCGTCCTTGGCGCGATGTACACGACGTGGCAGAACAAGTATGGCGATCTCGAACAGTTCGCCTCGGTTGTAAACGGACGGTTGGGAGCAAAGTGAAGGACGGTGAGCCGGAGATCCGTCGCCTCCACGGGTTGCATAGCTTCGGTGTGCCGCGACGGCAGCCGGCCGTGAAGGATTAAACGTCAATCACCGGTCCGGTTGCGGGTGGTGGCGGGGCAGTCTGCTGCTTCTTGCGCAGGGAAACGACCAGCGCAACACACGCCGTCCACGTGGGCAACATATCAAGGACCGGGACGAACTCGACAACAAAGGTTGGCAGCAACAATGGATGAAAACCAATTGCTGTCGTGGTGAATATCATCGCGATGACGTCTAGGATTTCATCGGGCAAGGCCCAGCCCAACGGTCCCAGCAGAAGCTGAAACGCGTCTGCTGAGACAGCAACGGCGTAGGCCAACCGGACTCGGTTTCTCGTCAAAACGGGCGCCTGAAACATAGCAACTGAGAAACCTATCGCCCTGAAATCGCCGACTGTCCAGTGCCGAAATTCGCGCTTTCTGAACTATTCTCGATCTGATAGTTCTTCCGATCACCATGAAATCGCAATCCATCTCTCGACGCGGATTCCTAAAGACAAGTGCCGTTGCCGCTCTGGCTGCTTCCGTTCCCGCGAGTCTTTTCGGGGCCGGCAAATACGGTGGAAACAAGATCCCGTTCGGGCTGCAGCTCTATTCCGTGCGAGAGGAATGTGGGAAGGACCTGGACGGCACGATCGCCGCCGTGGCAAAGATGGGGTACAAGGCCGTCGAGTTCGCCGGCTATTACGGTCGCGACGCCAAATCGCTGCGCAAGCTGCTCGACGACGTCGGGCTCAAATGTTGCGGCACGCATATCGGCCTCGACACCTTGCTGGGCGACAACCTGCCGAAGACCATCGAATTCAACCACACGCTCGGCAACGAGTTCCTCATCGTGCCCAGTCTGCCGGGCAAATACACGAAGACGCATCAGGGCTGGCTGGGGGCTGCCGACATCTTCAGCGGGCTCGCTGACAAGGTGAAGCCGCACGGAATGCGCGTCGGCTACCACAACCACAACATCGAATTCACACCCATCGACGGCGAAGTGCCATGGGACACGTTTTTCAACCGGACGAAAAAGGAAGTCGTCATTCAGTTCGACATGGGCAACGGCGTGGCGCAGGGTGGCGATCCGGTCGTTTACCTCAAGAGGAAACCCGGTCGCGTCGCGAGCGTGCACGTAAAGCCCTATTCGAAATCGAAGCCCAACGCCCTCATCGGAGACGACGAACAAAACTGGCCGGAGATTTTCAGGCTGTGCGAAAACGTTGCCGGCGTGGAGTGGTACATCGTCGAATACGAAAGCGATGCCTACCCTCCATTGATCAGCGTCGAGAAAACTCTGGAAGTCATGCGCCGCTGGGGCAAGTGTTAAGAATCCATTTGAAAACTTTATGGTCGCGGCGCTTGCAAGAAGCCGCCAGTTTTTGCGGACCAGTGCAGGCCCCGTCCCCGAACGGGCGGGTTTTCATACAATCGGCAAGTCAGGCTCCTTGACACTTGCGGAAACAGGCCGATCCGGGCTACATTATGCCTGATGAAGCTGCGAACCGATCTGCTCGCAAAGCTGACTCCAGCGATGGTTCTGGAAGGCGTGGTGGCAAACACTCACCGCTACAAGCCCGAGCCGCGTTTATCCAAAACTGGAGTTGGGAGTCTGTCGTCGGCTTCAACCGCGGAGCGTGCGAAAGAGGACGCGCTCAGCACGGCCATAATCCGGAAACTCACCCGCAAGTTCAGGGGCAATGGGAAGAAGCGCGCCACCAAACGCTGACCCTTCTCGAAACTCTCGATTTCCTTTTCCGCTGTCATCGCGCCGCGCCGTTTCTTTTCTTCAACGGCAACACCTTCGCTGAAATTGCCCGCCGGCTGATTGATATTTTGTTCGCCGACCTGCCGCTGGCGCGCCGCCGGGAAGCGGCCTCGCTCGCCGCCCATTACGTGGCCGGCGTGCTCGACCGGGATTCCATGGCGCGCGGCGTCGAAGCCCTCGGCGAAGCCGCCGACTTCCGTGTTGGCGACCGCGTTCGCACCCTGAAAGGCTCGCGCAAAGGAGCCGTGCGTCGCATCAAGCCCGATGGCCGCGTGGCTTGGGTTCCCGACGGAAACAAAACAGAGCTGGTTGCATTACCGGAAAGCCTGCTGCGAGAACGGTGACTTTTCGAATTCTAGGGTTGTCAGTTTGGAGAGGACTCGCCGAGGTGATTGGATGTTGTGGGAGCGTGGACGGCAATTCAGTGAATCAACACGATTCGAGGATAACGGAGTTCTCCTTTTCGCCCGCACCGTCTCCAACAAGGCCAGAGCAGTATGGTGAGTTGAGAATCCGCGCGCTTGTCGGTGTCGTACTCATCCTGATAACGAGCGGATAAATTCGTCACTGAGCCGCCCGGCGGGTTTCACTTGAATCCAGCGGCTGTTGAAAAACTCCGAAAGAATGAACCTTTTGGCCTGGTGTCGTTATTAACGGCCAGACTGGGTTGCGAAAACACTTGTCCCTCGTCACTCAAGATTGTCGTTTCGCCTTCCGCCAACTGCGGAAGAATCCCGGCATTACTGCCGTGGCGGTGCTGACCCTCGCGCGCGGCATTGGTGCCGGCCGAGCCGGGCGGTTGGATCCAATGGTCGTGCTACGACGCACAAATAAGGAAAGGAAGCATGAATACCCTGACCGGAATGAAGCAATCGCAACTGCCGCCGACCACGATACCAATCAAGATCCTGTGCGAGTGCGGACAGAAATACGCCTTCGACCTTGAATCGATTGACGGGGGCATGGCTTACCCTGTCCAGTGTCCGATCTGCGGAACCGATGGCACCGCGGCGGCGAACCGGGCGATTGCTCGGCACCTGGAATCGCAAACTACTTCTGCTCCCGGACTGCGGTTGGGCGAACCACCTCCGCCGCCAACAGTTCACCCACCAGTCCCGCAAAAACTGCCCAGCGCAGCGAAAACGGGAAGTTCTGCCCGCACGAAGCCCAGAACCAAACGGCTCGTCCAAAAGATCTGCGGAGCAGTCGTTCTGGTTCTTGTCGCGGCGGCAGCGGTGATATTCGGGCGAAGTCATCACGGCTCTTCCGCCGTGTCCAACGAGGACCTTCCTCATACGCTCGTGGAACTCAATGCCTGGTACGTTGAACCGCCGGCAGGACAAAACGCCGCCATCTTCTTTTCTCAAGGTTTTGACGCCTTGCAGATTGGCAATGTCAACGACCCCAATACGCCCCTCCTCGGCAAAGGGAAACTTCCTCCGCTCGGAGCGACCATGTCGGTATCTGTGAAGTCCGCACTGGCCGCCGCTTTGCACGCCAACAAAAACGCGCTGCAATTCTTTGTCCAAGGCGCGAAATGCGAACAAAGCCGTTATCCCCTGGATTTAAAGCAGGGAGTTGACGCCGTTTTCCCACACCTGCTCAAAGTCAAGAGTGCCACACTGGTCACGGAGTTGTCTGCCATCCAGCATGCGGAGGCCAACGATGGAGAACAGGCCGCCAATGATGTTCTGACGGCCCTGGGTTTGGCGCGCTCGCTCTGTGCTGAACCTTCACTGAGTTCTCAGAAAATGCGCGCGGCCAGTGTTCTCATTACACTGGCGGCATTGGAGCAGACTCTGAACCGCACGGCATTGCGCCCTGGATCCTTAAGCGAGCTCTCGACTGCCTTTCATAAAATGGAGGATTACGATACACGAGGTGAGGGTTTTAACCGTGCCCTGGCGGCGGAGCTGATAACTTCGACAGCGTTACTGGCAACACCACAAAAACTTCAGGAACTCCTGTCGGCCCCCGGAGTGGACATTCCCGCCGAACTGCGAAACCAGATTACTGCTCGCCTGCAAAATGCGAACAACCTGAAGGAGGAGCAGCAGTACTATCAAGAGACCTTCCAACAGCTTAGGGCAGTTCGCAAATTGGCCCTGCCCGATCGTCTGAAGGCGGGCGACTTGATCCGCCAGCGTGTGATCAAAGCCGCCGACAAAAAACTCGCGATCATTGTCTGGTTGCTGCCCGGTCTCGCACAAGACGTCGCCAAGGAAGCAGGGTGTCTGGCCTCTCTTCGTCTCGGGTTGGCTGCGCTGGCGCTCGAGAAGTTTCGTGCGGCGCATGATAACCGGTATCCCGACGCCTTGGGGGAACTGATACCGGACTGTTTGGCCTCGACGCCCATGGACCCGTTTGATGGTCAGCCCTTGCGTTACAGAAAAAAGGGGAGCGGCTATCTACTTTATAGCATAGGCCCCGACCTGAAAGACGATTCCGGCCAGCGGATGGACGGGAAAAACGGGGACATTACCTTCACAGTCGTCAAGCCGGCAAAACGAGCAGAGTAACCGGCACAGGTTCGAACACTGATTCACAAGACTCGGGACGTAAACCTGGTATTCAGGGATAGCCAGCGTTCACGTGCTTTAATCAACGTAAACACGTGAACCGGCGAACGCTCTGCCTTCTTTCCACTGGCAAACCGGAGAAAAGCCACAAAAAGTGAACCTTTCAGCTCAGCGACGTTACTAATGGCCAGACTGAACTACGAAAGCAGAAGAACACTATGAAAATCATAAAATCAATCGGTTTGGCCGCGGTGGTTGTGGCAGGGGCGATGGCCGGCGCCTGCGCGGAACAGTTCCGCTCGGACATCAACCCGGCGCTGACATATTACCGGGCTATTCAGCTGATCCCGGATTTGTCTCCGGCGGACCACGAATACCTGTTCGATAATGACTGGAGAGGTCAAAGGCTCCCGGAACGATTCGGTGAACTCGCTGGCCGTTACGACAACGAGTTCAAATTGGTGCGCCAGGCAGCCCAGGCAACCGTGCCGTGTGACTGGGGCATTGATATGAGCCCCGGCCCGGCAACGTTGCTTCCCCAGCTCGCCCGTTGCAAGGGTGTCGCACAAGCCGCCCGGTTGCGGGCCATGTGGGATTTGCAGAACGGCCGTCAGGATGACGCGCGCGATGATTTGCTGGCTGCTTTTTCACTTGCCAGGAATTCATCGCGGGACGGAACCTTGATTGCCGCTCTGGTGCAAATTGCCATGGAGAACATTCTCTGCGCAGCTGTTGCCGAAAATTATTATCAGTTTTCTCCCGAGACCTTGAAGCAATTGGCGGATGGATTCGATGCGGCACCGCCCCGGGGAACGGTGGCGGCGTGCATCCCGACGGAGCAGACCTTCTTTCATGACTGGCTGCTGAGGAAGATTCAGGAATTGCAGAAGGAGAATCCGTCGGACGACGCCAAAGTGATGGCGGGAATCCACGAATTGGTCACGGGCATGGTCGGCTCGGGAGAGGGAGAAACCAATCAGGCGCAGACCGACCTTTGGGGAAAAGTGAACCGGGCGGCGGGCGGTACAAGCGAAGGCGTGGTCAAATTGCTCCGCGAGATGGTGCCGCTTTACCAACGGCTTGCCGTGATCATGGCCGCGCCTGAACGCGAGTACGAGGACTCGATCAAAGGGTTCACTGCGGAGATTCAAAACTCTGCAAATCCCCTCGTGGCCGAAATGTTTCCGGCCGTCCAGAAATGCAGACCGAAGGAGTTCGGGACCCTGGCGATCCTGGACATGGTGCGGGCCGCGGTGCAGTACAAATTAAACGGCGAGCCCGGATTGAAGAGTGTCAACGATCCCTACGGCCAGGGTCCCTTTGCCTTCGAACGGTTTGTCTTCGAAGGGGTGGATCGCGGATTCCAGTTGAAATCAGTGTACGATGGGCGCGGGTACCTGGAAACGCTGATCTTCGTCGAGAAAGATGGGCCTCCATTCCAGGTCATCGGAAAGAATGCGGGCCAGGCGCCGCGCAAATGATTGCGCGATCCAATTCAGCTGGCAAGCCGGGCAGTTCCGAGTGGAACTGTCCGGCTCTTTCAGCTATACTCCAGACGTGTTCAGCCTGACTCCAACTTTCGTGGAAATCGAAATCCCAACTTCGCGCGATTTGCTGGACCGCGCCCTTGCAGGGGACATTGACGCATTCGGCGAGGTGTGCCGGGTTTATGAAACGCGTCTGTTGCGGCAGGCAATTGCGCTTTGCGCCGACGCGACCCTTGCGGAGGACCTGGCGCAAGACACCTTGGTCGAGGCTTGGAAATGTCTGCGCCGCTACAACGGGCGCTGTCAATTCTTCACCTGGCTGTGCGCGATTCTTCTCAACCGTTACCGCAACACGGTCCGTGAGAAACGACCGTTTCCACTCGCCTGGCTCGCGGGACATGAGCGGGACGAACTTGAAAACAACATGGGCAATTTGGTGGACAAAGGGATGTTGCCCGATAGAGCGGCCTGTATTCGTGAGGAAGCATCGCTTGTGTGGGGATGTATCCATACGCTGCCGGCCAAGCATCAAGAGGTCGTTTATCTGCGTTTTTACGTGGGCGATTCGCTGCAAGGGATCGCGGCGGTGCTCGGCTGTTCACTGGGAACGGTCAAGTCACGGCTGTTCCACGCACTGGATAAGCTGCGCAGGATGAACATCCTCGTCGCACAATTTGCCGAACTGAAAATCAACGCTGCAACGCCATGAAACCTTGTTCAAGAAATCGAAAACTCATTGTTTGCCTCGCGCTTGACGAGTTGGACAACCGGCAGGCGCGTGATCTACGCGCTCATCTTGAAAACTGCGACGGGTGCGCCCGATACATGGCGGAGATTTCAAGTGTAACGGAGAAGCTGACCGCACCGGAACAAGCATCAGGCATTCGGGCGTCCGAATCCTTTCATCGAAGCCTGATGTCGAGACTGAGAGCGGAAGAATCCGGTTCAGCGTGGGAAACGCTGGCGGCTTATCTTCGGGAAATTGGGATGCAACGGCGCCTGACTCTGGCGGTGGTCGCCGTGGTCGCCGTCCTGATCGCGGCGTTATCATTGTATGAACAGCGTCCCGGCGTTTCTCCTCACACACAATCCAGCGCCCGGGCGGTTCCGGCAGCGGACGTGAAGACTGACCTGCCACCGACCGTCGCCAATTACCAGATGGTTGCCAACCAATCGCTGGACAAGTTGGATGAATTGCTGACCACTCAAGGAAGTCGGAATCCCTCGCCTGCCCGTGTTTATACCGTCGCGAGTGTGTTGGATTAAAGGCAGGAGATGGGCGGGGCAGTCTCCCGGCAAGGAAACGTCAACCCGACGTCGGTTTGCATTGATCGTGCCTTCCGCCTCACAGAATTGCCCGCAATCCAGGAATGCGCCGCGCGACGTCAGCTGCTGCAAAACTAGCGACAAGTCCGAGCGCGGTCAGCAACAGGACATTTGCGAACAAACCGGTGTTCAACGGACGCAGCAAAGGAGTCAACGCCACGAGCACGGGAGGGTGCAGGACGTAAACGGCGAAGGCCCGCTCTGAAAGCCATCGCGTCATCGTAAGATCGATATTCAGTCGCGAACGAAAGAGAGCAAGCATTCCCAGCCCAAGACCGAGGCCAGCCAATTGTTCCCATAAGGCCAGACCAAACGCCTGGCCGTGCCAGCCGCCGGCGTACAGATTTGGCCCGTGCTCCGGCAGAGGCCCGCCAAGGACAATCACGGTCGCCAGCAGCGCCGGACCGCCGATAAGCCCGATCCAGCCCGCGATGCGCGCGCGGCGCGACAACGCCAGCTCTTCCAGCCATTCGCTGCGGCCCGCCACGACTCCCGCGCCGAACGCAGCGATGTATTGTGGAAAGAAACAGAGTTGGAAATTGAACACGTTCGTGCCGATCGGCTGCACCAACCGCACCACGAATGTCGTCGCCACAAGGAGACAGCCGAACCCCAGCAATGCCACCGCGCCGGGCGCAGGCGACTTTGGGGAATCTGTCGCCACAGTTTCAGGTCGCAACCTCCGCCACCCGGCCAGCGCAGAGCAAAACACGAGCAGCGCCAAAGCAAACCAGAGCGGGCCGTTCCCGCTCAACACTCGCGTCGAGGCCAGGTAATTCACGTAGAGCGTGGTGAGCGGTGGGCGATTGGGGATGGGCGGCAGACCCAGCAGCACGTAAACGATGAAAGGGTGAATCAAAACCATATAAAGCAGAGAGGGCAGGCCCAGTCGGACGAACCGTTCACGGAGAAACTGGACGGCGCCGCGCCGAGCGAGCGAGCGATGCGCGAAGACGCCCGACACAAAAAACAACAGACCCATGAAGAACGACTGCAAATGACCCTGCCAGAAGATAAAGGGGATCTTCGCCGATATCGGCGGCTCGGGGTCCTCATTGATATACCAGCTGCCGACGTGACTGTAGGTCACACACGCGTGCATGTTGACCACAAGGAAAATCACGGCCGTGCGCAAATTGTCGATCCAGGCGAGCCGCGAGGAGGGTGAGGGCATGAAAGAGTGTTAACTGCCAGCCGGCCCGTCAGCAAGCCTGCGCACCACTGGCCGCGCGGGGCAGGGTGGATGGAACACACGATGTCATCGAGGAAAGTAGTGTTGATGGTTATGTAACATCTGCGCCTGGAGCGCGGCGGTTCTGAGGCAAATGACGGCAGATTGTCTTTCCATTCCGCTTTCTTCCGGTGGCACGGTCTGTAAGCTCCGCTGCAGCCAGACCCGATGGACGAACCGAAGCCACAGGAAGAATCGCACCCCGATGAACTCCAGCTCATCCCGACGCTCGGTATGTTCAGCGCGACGATGCTCGTGGCGGGCGGGGTCATCGGTTCGGGGATTTTTCGCAAGGCGGGCGTGATGGCATCGCAGGTTGGATCGCCAGAGACATTGCTGGGTGTCTGGCTCGTTGCTGGGATTATCTCGTTACTCGGCACGTTGAGCAACGCAGAGCTTGCCGCAATGATGCCGCAGACCGGCGGCCAGTACGTATTTCTCCAGCGGGCTTATGGTCCGTTTGTCGCGTTCCTTTACGGCTGGGCTTTGTTCGCGGTCATTCAGTCAGGTTCCATCGCCGCCCTCGCCTATGTCTTCGCCGAATACGCCACGCAAATCGTGCGCCTGCCAGAAATGGCCGGGCCGCTGGCCGGGCTCGCGTTTCATTTGCCGCTCATTGGCGACATCGTGCCGTTCAAGGAACTCGGCGTGAAGGGACTTGCCACAGGAGTCATCCTGCTGTTGACCGTCGTGAACTACCTGGGAGTGCGCTTCGGCGGGGTGGTGCAGAATGTTTTCTCCATCGCGAAAATGGGCGCCATGCTCGGTCTGGCGTTACTCGTGTTGCTGATGCCCGGTGTCGGTCAATTCGCGAATCTCACGACGGACAGCAAGGTGATCCATCCCGAGGGTCTCGCATGGTGGGCGGCAACAGCTGCGGCGTTGCAGGGGGCGTTCTGGGCGTATGACGGCTGGCACAAAATCACGTACATCGGCGGCGAATTGAAGTCGCCGCGACGCGATTTGCCGCGCAGCCTGATCCTGGGAATTCTTCTGGTGACCGGACTCTACTTGCTGATGAGCGCGGTGTATGCCTTTGTGCTGCCAATCGACGAAATGGCACGCTCGAAACTTGTGGCGGCCGACGTGGCGGAGCGGTGTTTCGCCGGTGGCGGTCGCTGGATTGCCGTGGCGGTGATGCTCTCGACCTTCGGCGCGGCCAACGCGGTCATTCTGACCAGCGCGCGCGTTTATTTTTCCATGGGCGAACGCGGGATGTTTCCCGCGTTGCTCGGCCGGGCGCATCCGCGGTTCCGCACACCGGGCGCGTCGCTCGTCGTGCAGGGAGGTTGGAGCATCCTGCTGCTGTTCAGCGGGACATTCGATACGTTGACGGACACGCTGATATTCGTGAGCTGGTTTTTCTACGCCGCGAACGCGTGGGCGGTGGTGGTGTTGCGGCGGCGAGAGCCGGATGCGTTGCGCCCGTTCAAGAC
>DATNDF010000391.1 GCA_035607015.1 Candidatus Angelobacter sp.
TTCACGCGCATCGGCAAACGCGTGCCCGTGCTCGCCGACCTCAAGCCCAGCGGCAAACATCTAATGTCCGAACTCGTCGCCATCGGCGGCATCCGTCCGCTCATGAAGACGCTGCTCGACGCCGGCCTGCTCCACGGCGACGCCCTTACCGTCACCGGCCAAACCATGGCGCAAACCCTCGCGAACGTGCAGCCGTATCCTGCCGGGCAAACCATCATTCAACCGCTCGACAAGCCGATCAAAAAGGACAGCCACCTTGTCATCCTGCGCGGCAATCTCGCTCCCCAAGGCGCGGTCGCGAAAATTTCTGGCAAGGAAGGATTGCGCTTCACCGGCAAAGCCATTGTGTTTGAGTCCGAGGAAAAAGCGCTCAAAGCGATTCTGAACGGCAAGGTGAAGAAAGGACACGTCATTGTGATCCGCAGCGAAGGACCGAAAGGCGGGCCGGGCATGAGAGAAATGCTGTCGCCCACCAGCGCCATCATGGGCAAGGGCCTCGGCAAAGACGTCGCGCTCATCACCGACGGACGATTCAGCGGCGGCAGCCACGGCTTCGTGGTCGGCCACGTGACGCCGGAAGCATACGTCGGCGGCCCGATTGCGCTCGTGAAGAACGGCGACACGATCACGATTGACGCCGAGAAACGGGAGTTGACGCTCGAAGTCCCTGGCGCGGAATTGAAGAAGCGCAAGAAGTCGTGGAAGAAACCCGCGCCCCGTTACACTCGCGGCGTGCTGGCGAAATACGCCGCGCACGTCACCAGCGCGTCGCAGGGTGCGGTGACGGATGCGGATTTGAAGTTGTAAGGGGAATCTCGCGAGGAACGTGTTTTTGTCGGGCTACAACCCTGAAAGGGCTGCATCGCCGCTGCTGCCCAATTCACCAAAGACGTTTCCATTTTTGGTAGGGCGGAGCTGCTGCTCCGCCTCGAGTTTGGGCGACGCAATCTCGCCTTCACGAGACTATTATTTGTTTGCCTTTCCTCCGCGTCTCCGCAGTGAATGAAGGTCGGCGTTTAGTTGGTCTCAGCCATACTTTCAAGTTATGCTGAGGCAAGAAACATGGTCTTTCACTACATCACGCATCGTGTGGCATTGTGTTGCCATGATGAAACTACGAAAAGCAACCGAACGAGGGCACGCCGAACACGGCTGGCTGGACACGTATCACACTTTCAGCTTCGCGGACTACTACGACCCGCAATGGATGGGCTTTCGCAGCCTGCGCGTCATCAACGATGATCTCGTGATGCCGGGACAGGGTTTCGGAACGCATCCGCATCGCGACATGGAAATCATCACCTACATTCTCAGCGGCGCGCTGGAGCACAAGGATTCCATGGGCAATGGCCGCGTGATGCGCCCGGGCGAGGTGCAATACATGGCCGCCGGCACCGGCGTGCAACACAGCGAATTCAATCCGTCAAAGGACGAAGCGGTGCATCTGCTGCAAATCTGGATTCTGCCGGATGCCAAAGGCCTGAAACCGCGCTACGCCGAGAAGTCGCTCAAAGACGCCGCGATCGGGACGTTGCATCTCGTGACGAGCAAGACGGGGCGCGACGGGTCGATCGCCATCAACCAGGACGCCGATCTGTGGCTCGCCAAACTTGACGCGGGCAATCGCGTCACGCATAAGCTTGCGCCCGGACGCCACGCGTGGGTCCATGTGGCCGAGGGCGAGGTGTCGCTCAACGGAAAGAAGCTGAGCGGTGGTGACGCGGCGGCGGTCGGCGAAGAAACCGCGTTGGAGTTGAGCGCAACCAAACCGGCGCAGGTCCTGTTGTTTGACTTGAATTGAACGATGAACCGGAGACGACCGGGGAGAATTTTCCGGTTGTCTCCGTTCGTTCCCGCGGGTAAACCAAACAAAAAAGAAAGGAACAAATCCTCATGAAAGTCGTCGTCATCATTGCGCGTGTCTTGCTCGGTCTCGGCTTTTTGGTGTTCGGATCGAACGCCTTCCTCCAGTTCATTCACGCGCCGCCGCCGGAAGGCCTGGCCGCCGATTTCACCAAGGCGCTGTTCGTGAGTCATTACTTTTACGCGGTCGCCGTGTTGCAAATCCTCGGCGGCGCGATCCTGCTGATCGGACGCTTTGTGCCCCTGGGCCTGACGCTGCTGGGGCCGGTGATCGTGAACATTGTGTTGTTCCACATCTTTCTTGAACCCAAGGGCCTGCCGGTGGCGATTGTGTTTGCCGCGCTCACGCTGATTGTGCTTTGGGCGAACCGCGAAGCGTTCAAGGGCTTGCTCAAGCCGTGAGCGAAAGACCCGAGAAGAGCGGGAGAACGATTAAGAGAAGATTTTGAGTGAGATGAGCGAGCGTTCTTGATCATAATCGTTCTCCCAACCGCGATCCCCGGTATCTGATACTTCACGAACTCAACTGACCCCTGACACCGGGAAATGACTCGTCCGGTCACCTGAACGGCTGATTCTTCGAGGCGAAGCGCCGGATTATTACGACGGCGAGGAATAATCACGCTCAACGGCCTTTCAAAGCGGTGGGAGTCAGATCTGTTGCCGGAAGGGCTTCCGTAACCGGTAGCTCTCCGCGCAGCATCTTCGCACCGGCGCCAACAAGGCGAAGATAGAAGTCGCCTGGCAAACCCTCGAAGGTTACGAACTTCACCCCGCTACCGGCCGGCACGTCGTTGGTGCATTTGAAAATCGCGGTGCCCTCGTCCACCTCGTCGAACATGGCGACGTAGATCATCGTGGCACGGGCGCGCTTCGCCGTGACGAACTGTGACCAGAGGAACTCGCCTTTCAACCGAGGAATGGCATCGAACTGCTTTCCATACATGTTGAACCAGCTGAATCCCGGAAAGACCACCGGCAGGAAATCAATCTTTCGTTCCGCGCACCAGGCCATGTCCGGCCGCCAGGTTTTCTCGCCGTGCCGTTTCGCTTCGACCGGACTGCGATAACGGCCGACCGTCCACGGGCTGACGACGTCTGCGAGTTTGATTATCTCGTGCAATTCCGGATCCTTCACCGCGTCGCGTTCAAGCTCGCGCCAGTAGCTCGGCACACCGAGCATGATGGAACAGCCGTCCTGTTTCAGAAATTCCACCAACCGTCGGCATTCCTCCAGCGTGTAACGACGGCCGTCATTGAAGCCAACGCCCCACACCGCGACGAGCGGACGCCCGCGATGGTGCAGATACGCAGGGTCGTCCGTCACCTTCATTTGTGACCGCAGAGTGCGCCAGTCATCCATCACCTCGTGAATGCGGTTGGTGCCCAGACCGCTCAGGTCATACATCACCGCGTAGGCGCGGCCGAATCGATTTGCCCCCTCGCGACAATGCGCCAGCACCGCGTTGTTGTGGCGCAACGCCCGCGGGTCACGCAGGTCGTTGATGAAACGCTGCACAAACGCGCCATCAATGCCGTAGTCGCGCATCCATTGAAAATGCCGCAGCACCGTCGGCTGCTTGAACGAGCTGAACACCTCGGCGGTGCGGCCAGCCGCGTTGGTGAAGCCCGTCGCGAAACGCTCGTCCGCGCCGAGTTCGGAAACGTCCGGCCACAAATCGATCTTCGCGTTGCCGGGCGCGAGCGGCCCGCGCCGCCTCGTCCAGTGAACCCACCCGCGTTCGGCGCCATCGCCCTCCGCGTTAAACCAGCCCTGATAACCGCACATCACCTTGTTCGAGAGCGTGCTGGTATCCACTCCCCGCACGCTCGGGCCGACGTAAGGCCGGAGCGTTTCCAGCTCGACGGCTTCGCGCGTCAGTGAAGCCGCGTTCATCCCCGCGCTGCCGAGGGTGAGAAGACAACCGGTGGTGACAAACGGGGCAATGAAGCGAAGGGCCAAATTATCTTTCACGCGTTCATACTACCACATTGTGACTGTCCGCCGCATTAAACGCGTGCTGATGAAACGGCAGATGTAACAATTGTGCTTCCAGCTTTGGCGACTGAAACATCGCCTGTCCCGCTTAACATTGTCGGCATGAAAGTCGCCACCATCGTCGTTCGTGTCCTGCTGGGACTCATGTTCGTTGTCTTCGGCTCAAACATCTTTGTCCACTTCATCCCGATGCCGGAACAAAAGCCATCACTCATGACCGACTTCGCCAACGCGCTTATGAAACGTGGTTACGTGTATGTCATTGGTTTTTACAGGTTGCGGTTGGTCTGCTGCGCCTGATTGGACGCTACGTTCCCCTGGGGCTGACGCTGCTCGGCCCGGTCGTCGTGAACATCCTGCTTTTCCACATTTTCCTCGAACCACGGGCCGGCCAATGGCCACATCGTCTCTGCTCTCGCGCTGTTCCTGCTTTGGCATTACCGGACGAATTTCGCCGGTCTCGTGAAGGCGTGATGCGTGTCTTTCAGCCTGACACACCTTGGGTAATTTTCATCGGGTGATCGCGGGACGACACAATCGAAGCGCCTGCCGCATTCGACAACCAATCGGAATTTGCAAGTATTGGCTCTTTACGCTAAAATGCCCTTCATGTGTACACAATCTCAACCGTCGCCCGATTTGTTTTTTGACACCGTCACCGCGTATCAAAAAACCGCCGCACTTAAAGCCGCGGTGGACTTGAGTCTGTTCACGGTCATTGCGGACGGGGCATTGACTGCTGCCGAAGTCGCGGGACGCTGCCATGCCGCGGTGCGCAGCACCCGCATTCTTTGCGATTACATGACCGTGCTGGGCTTCCTGAAAAAATCGGCAGACCGTTATACGCTTACGCCGGACAGCGCGGTCTTCCTGAATCGCCAGTCGCCGGCTTACGCGGGTGGAGTTGTGGATTTCCTGCTGTCGGATCATTTGACCTCCGCCTTTGACCGCTTGACCGAATCCGTTCGAAAAGGAGGCACGGCCGAACCGCAGCAGGGCAGCATCACGCCCGAACATCCGATGTGGATGGCGTTCGCTGAATCAATGGGCGGTCTCATGATGCGCGCCGCCGAAGGACTTGCCGAGCTGTTGCCTCTCGAGCAAAATCGTCCTGCCAAGGTCCTTGACGTCGCGGCCAGCCACGGTATGTGGGGCATTGCCTTTGCGAAGAAAAATCCCAAGACGCAACTTGTCGCACTGGACTGGCCGGGGGTATTGCAAATCACGACGAAGAACGCTCGTGCCGCGGGGATTATTGACCGCTTCAGCACGCTTGCCGGAAGCGCTTTCGAGGTGGAACTCGGCAGGGATTATGATGCCGTGCTTGTCCCGAACTTCCTCCACCACTTCAACAATGCGGAATGCGTT